>JAYRQX010000170.1:0-3725 GCA_041910415.1 Acetobacteraceae bacterium
ACGCCGTCGAGGAAGGGCGCGACGGCGCCATGCCGCTGCCGGCCATTGCGTTGAAGGCCGCCGCGATGTGAGACTGGCGGCACGGGGCATGGCCTCGTGCCGAGGCCGCGGATGCGGCCGCCCGGCGCCCGGCGCCCGAGGGCCAGGAAAGCCATGCCCGCGGTCGAAGCATTCGGCCGCCGGCATGACTTGCGCCATCCCGCGATCCGCCCCTAGCCTTCGGGCAGGAAGCAGAAAGAAGCGTCCATGACCATTGCGGCGTCAGGCGAAGCCGTGCGTCCCGGCCGGCAATTCTTCGTCGCCAATGGCGTGCCCATCCATGTCACGACCTTCATCGGCACCGATGTCGCCTCGCGCCGCAGCGGTGATGGCAATGCGCGGGGCGGCGCACCGGAGCCGAAGCCCGGCGATCCCGTGCCCATGGCCTATCTGGTCGAGCAGCCCCCGCATTCCGTGGTGCAGTCGCATTACCACCAGGCCGACCAGTTCCAGGTCGTGGTCGCCGGCGGCGGGCATCTCGGCCGGCACGCGATCGGGCCGCTCGCCGTGCATTATACGAACGCCTTCAACGCCTATGGCCCGATCAAGGCGGGCCCCTCGGGCGTGCAGTATTTCACGCTGCGCAACGCCTATGATCCCGGCGCGCAATACCTGCCCGCGAAGAAGGAGGCGCTGAAGGCCGCGACGCGCAGCTTCCTGCAGGCGACGGAGGTCGTGGGCCAGGCGGGCTGGATGGATCTGGCGGGTCTCGACGCCGTGCGGTCCGAGGAGGTGCTGGCGCCGACCGAAGGCGGCATGGGCGCCTGGCGCCACCGCCTGCCGGATGGCGCGCGCGTCACCGGCCCCGATCCCGCGACCGGCGGCGGGCAGTACTGGATCGTCACGGCCGGCCGGCTGCTGCGCGAGGACGGCGCGGAATACACGGCGCTCTCCACCATCTTCGTCCCGCCCGGGGACGACGCCTTCGAAGCGGTCGCCGGCGCGCCGGGGCTCGAATTGCTGGTGTTGCAGTATCCGCGCCGCACCTCCTGACGCTCCCTTGCGCGGCCACGGCGCGCGCACCTAGGATTCCCGTACGAACCGGGCGGCCAAGCCCGGACCTGGGAGGATGACCGATGCTTCGCCGCACTCTGTTCGGCGTGACCGCCGCGACGCTGGCGATGCCGGCGCTGGCGCAGCAGCCCTTCCCGAACCGTCCCATCCGCATGGTGGTGCCGCTGCCGCCCGGTGGCGCTACCGACATCTGGGCGCGGCTGGTGGCCGAGCCGATGGCGCAGGCCCTCGGCCAGCCCGTGGTCATCGAGAACCGCGCCGGCGCCGGCGGCATGATCGGCACGGAAGCCGTGAAGAACGCGACGCCGGACGGCTACACCATCCTGTTCCACATCGCCAATTTCGTGCAGACGCCGGTCGTGCTGCGCCGCTGGCCCTACCAGCCGCTCGAGGATTTTTCGTTCGTGGGCAAGTTCGGCACGACGCCGCTGCCCTTCTGCATCGGCGCGGAGATTCCGGCGCGCACGCTCGCGGAGTTCGTGGCGTACGCGCGCGGCCGGCAGCTCTCCTACGGCACCTATTCGCCGGGATCGTCGGGCCACGCCTTCGCGCAGGCCTTTTCCGACGCGAACAACCTCGACATGGTCGCGGTGCACTACCGCGGGGAAGCGCCCTTGCAGCAGGACATGCTGGGCGGGCGCATCCCCTGCGCCTTCCTCTCCATGACCGGGTCCGGTGCGCATATCGTCTCCGGCCGCTTCCGCCCGCTCGCGACGCTTGGGACGGATGGCATCCCGACCCTGCCCGCGGTGCCGACCTTCGTCTCGCTCGGCTATCCGCGCGACATCTGGGGCCGCAGCGGCTTCATCGGCACCTTCGCCCCCGTGCGCACGCCGGAGCCCATCTTCAACCGGCTGGTCGAGGCCTTCCGCTTCGCCATGACGCGCCCGGAGGTGCTGGCGCGCATGGCGGAGATGGACACCATCGCGCAGTACCTGCCGCCCCAGGCGTTCCGCGAGGATGTCGCGGGCTACCTGGCCTTCTGGCAGCAACTCGTGGACCGGCTGGGGATCAGCGCCGAGGGCTGAGCCCGGTACAGAGGAGACGTCACGCCATGCTTCGCCGCCGCCCGCTGATGGGCCTCGCCGCCGCCGCGCTGGCGTCCCCCGCGCTCGCGCAGGGTGCGTTTCCCGACCGGCCCATCCGCTTCATCGTGCCCTTCCCGCCCGGCGGCGGCACCGACACCTGGGCGCGCATCGCGGCCGAGGGCATGACGCCCGAGCTCGGCCAGCAGATCATCATCGACAACCGCGGCGGCGCGGGCGGGCTGGTGGGCACGGAAGCGGCGGCCAAGGTGCCGCCCGATGGCTACACGCTGCTGTTTACCATCACCACGCATATCCAGACGCCCGTGGTGATGCGGCGCTTTCCCTACGATCCCGTCAACGACTTCGCGCCGATCGGGCGGCTCGGCACGACGTCCATCCTGTTCTGCGTCGGGCCTTCCGTGCCGGCCTCGGTCACGACGATGGCGGAGTTCGTGGCGTGGGGCAGGGGGCGCGACCTCTCCCTCGGCTCCTACGCGCCGGGTTCCACGGGCCACGCCTTCGCGCTGATGCTGGCCGAGGAAGCGCAGCTGCGCATGACCCATGTCGCCTATCGCGGCGAGACGCCGATGCTGCAGGACATGCTGGCCGGCCAGATCCATGGCGGCTTCCATTCCATGGCCGCGGCAGGCGAGATGATGCGGGCGGGACGCATCCGGCCATTGGGATCGAGCGGCGAGGCGCGCGTGCCGTCGATGCAGCAGGTGCCGACGCTGGTGGAACTCGGCTACTCGCGCCGCTTCACCTTCAACGGCTTCTCCGGCCTGCTGGCGCCGGCGCGCACGCCGCAGCCGGTGCTGGACCGGCTGGTGGACGCCTTCCGCATCGCCGCGGCGAAGCCCGAGACGCATCGACGGCTTCTCGCGATCGACACCATCCCCTCCTACCAGGACCCCGCGACCTTCCGCGCGCAGATCCAGCGCAACCTGGTGGAATGGACCGAGATCACCAACGCGCTGAACCTGACGCTGGACAGCTAGGGCCATGCTGACGCTCTACATCGCACCGGGATCGAGCAGCTTCGCGCCGCATATCGCGCTACGCGAGGCGGGCGCGGCCTTCGACCTGCGGCCGCTCTCCTTCGCGCGGAAGGAGAACCGCAGCGCGGACTACCTGGCGATCAACCGGGAAGGGAAGGTGCCGACGCTGCTGGTCGATGGCCGCCCGCTGACGGAGGTCGCGGGTATCTTGTACTATGTCGCACGGCGCTTCCCCGAGGCGCGGTTGATGCCCGAGGGGATCGAGGCCGAGGCACAGGTGATCTCCTGGATGTCCTTCATCGCCGCGACCGTGCATCCCGCGCGACGACAGGGCGCCGAGGTTGCGAGCGGAATTTTTGCACATGCGGACCGCAGGCTGGGTGGCGCGACGTGGTGCGTCGGCGATGCCTATTCGATCGCTGACATTCACCTGTTCCGGCTGTTCTGGCGCTTCCGGAATTCGCTGAAGCCGCCCGATGACGAGTTCCCGCATCTGCTCGCGCACCACGACCGCGTGATGGCGCGGCCTGCGGTGCAGGAGACGATCAAGGTCGAGAGCGCCATCGGCTACGAGCTGCCCTGACTCCCTCTCCTGCGAGCATCGCGAGCGGGGGAGGGCCGGGGTGGGGGCAAGGCGCGCGTGGGG
>JAYRQX010000171.1:0-1911 GCA_041910415.1 Acetobacteraceae bacterium
CCCGGCCTCCCGCGTCGATTGGCGGCAGAGCGCGCGGTCCGACCGGCTGTTCATCCGCGAGACGGAGTGGGAGGCCGCGCAGACGATCGGCCTCTGGCGCGATGCGGGGGAGAGCATGCAATGGCGTTCCAGCCCTGCTGCCACGACCAAGGCCGAGCGGGCGGAGTTGCTGCTGCTGGCGCTGTCCGCCCTGCTGCTGCGGGGCGGCGAACGGGTGCGCCTGATGGATGGGAGGTCCCGCAGCCTCACCGGTCGCGGGGCGCTGGAACGGCTGGCCGAATCGCTCCCCCGCGCCACCGGCCCGGCCGAGGACGAGGCCCTGCCGCGCCATGCCCGCGTGGTGTTGTTCGGCGATTTCCTGGACCCGCTGCCCGAGGTGAGCCGCATCGTCGGCCAGCTCGGCGCGCGACCGGTGCGGGGGCATCTCGTGCAGATCCTGGACCCGGCCGAGGAGACGCTGCCCTATGCCGGGCGCGTGCGCTTCGAAGGGTTCGGGCGTGTGGAACCCGCTTTGGTGCCGCGGGTCGAAGGCATCCGCGACCTCTATGTCGAGCGGCTGGAACGGCACCGGGACGGGCTCGCGGCCATCGCCGCGGCCGCCGGCTGGGGTTTTGTTCGTCATCGCACCGACCACCCCCCCGAATCGGCCCTTCTTGCGTTGTATCAGGCGCTGTCGCCTGAATGACCCGCGCCGCTTGACGGCGCTGGCCTGCCCGCAGACCGTTTCGCCGCTCCGGCAAGCAAGACCGGTGTGGGGAAGCGCAGCATGACGAAGTCCGACACCACACGCAGGACCTGGCACCTCCTCGTGTTCGCACTGGCGCTCTGCTGGGGCGGCCTCGCGCACGCCCAGGACTGGCCTTCACGCCCCATCCAGCTGGTGAACCCTTACCCGGCCGGCAGCGTGACGGACCTGCTCGCTCGCGCCCTCGCACCCGGCCTCTCCACCCGGCTCGGCCAGCCCGTCGTCGTCGTGAACCGCGACGGCGCGGGGGGCAGCGTGGGCGTGGCCTCGGTCGCGCGCGCGGCGCCCGACGGCTACACGCTGACCTTCACGGCGACCACGCCGCTCATCGTCTCGCCCATGATGCGGGCCGACACCGGCTATACGGCGGACAGCCTGGAGGCCATCTGCCAGACCTACGACCACGCCTTCGCGATCGTGGTGGCGGAGGGCTCGCCGCTGCGCTCGCTGTCGGACCTGCTGGCCGCGGCGCGGACACGCGGGAGCCTGCAATTCGGGCATCTCGGCATCGGATCGATCCAGCATCTCGCCGGGACGTCACTGGCCCAGGCGGCGCGCGTCGAGCTCGAGCCCGTGGCCTATCGCGGCGACGCGCCGGTCGTGGTGGATGTGCAGGGCGGGCGGATCGATTTCGGCATCACCGTCGCGGCCTTCGCGGTCGGCCAGCCCGTGCGCGTGATCGCGATCCTTGCCGATCAGCGCTCGCCGGGCTTCCCCGAGGTGCCGACGGTGCGCGAATCGGGCTTCCCGGTCTCGGCCGCGAGCTATGGCGGCGTGCTGGCGCCGGCCGGGCTGCCGGCGGCGATCCGCGCCAGGCTGGAGGACGCCTGCGCCGGGGCGGCCATGGACGAGACCTATGTCGCCATGGCGCGCCGGACCTTGCAGCCGCCAAGCTATTTTCTGGGCACCACCGCCTTCGCCGCGCGCATGGCGGCGGATCGGAGCGCCAAGGAAACGCTGCTGCGGAGCATCGGCCTGCTGCGCTGAGGGCCGGCGCCCGGCCCCGGTGGACGACCCTGGTGGCCTGCCCCATATCGGGGCGGTGCCAGACCCCCGTCCCTGCCGGGCCCACGCCGTCCAGGTCGCGGCGGGGCGTGGTGCAACAGACCGTTTTCCGGCCCACGCATCATACCCGCTGCACAAAGGATTGACCTTTGTGCCCCTCA
>JAYRQX010000172.1:0-7569 GCA_041910415.1 Acetobacteraceae bacterium
CGCCACCGCGGCCAGGTCGCGCACGGGGTCATAGGGCAGGTTGCGATAGAGCGTGGCCGCGATGCCGGTGGAGGACAGCGTCGCATGCACGAAGTGATAGCCATCGGCCGGCGACTTCGCGACGTTGTCCGTGCCGACCGTGCTGCCGCCGCCGGGACGATTCTCGATGACGATCGTCTGGCCGAGGAACTCCTGCATCTTCGGCTGCATGATGCGGATGGAGACATCCGTGCCGCCGCCGGGGCCGAAGGGCACGACGAGGCGGATCGGCTGGTTCGGCCAGGGCGCCTGGGCCAGCACGTGCCGTGGCGCGGCGAGCGCCGCGCCGGTGAGGAACGCAAGAGGTCGGCGTGCGATCATGGGACCCTCCTTCACTCGGCGGCCGCCGAGAGCAATGCGCGAAGTTGCGGAAGTCCTGCGGCGAGCGTGCGGAATGCGGCCTCGATCTCGGCCGCGCCGCTGCCTTCCTCGCGGATGGCTTCCATCAGCTTGGTCTTGACGAAATAGCGCCAATGGACCGGCAGCGGTTCGAGGATTCTCGTCAGCGCCGCATAGGCGTCCTGCGACCAGATGCGTTCATACGCTTCGCGTTCCGGTCCGAAATGGAAATGCGTGTTCGGCCTGTCGCTGCCGCGCGCGGCGCGCAGCGCCTTCGTCGCCGCCGCGTCCACCTTCTCGCCCTGCAGCACGACCGCATAGTCGGCCTCGGCCGCCTGGCGCGTGACATAGCCGGCGATGACGTCGGCCAGCACGCGCTCGGGCTCGCGTTCCAGCGGGTTGCCGCGGCCGCCGCCGCCGGGCGAGATGATGCGGATCAGGTCGCCCGGGCCCGCGGTGAAGGTGTCGATGTTGTTCAGCACGCGTTCGTCGGGGCGGCCCGGATTGAGCGTCATGCTCGACAGCCCGCCCGCCTTGCCGCCCAGGATTCCCCAGGGGCGAAAGCGGCAGCGGTCGCGGTTGCGCGCGGTGATGCGCGTGTTGGGCGAGAAGACCTGGAATTCCAGATGCGTCGCCAGCCCGCCGCGCCAGCGCCCCGCGCCCCCGGAACCCTCGGCGAGACCGTAATGGCGGATGCGGATCGGCACCTCGGCCTCGGTGATTTCGATGGGCGTGTTCTTCAGATACGCCGCGTCCGCGCCCGATCCGTTCGTGCCGTCGCCATGCGGCATGCCGCCGCCGCCGCCCACCACGGGATTGATCGCCGCGATGAGCGTTTCGCCGGAGCGGTCGTCATGCGTCATGACGTTGACGATGGAGGACGATCCCGCCGGCGCCGCCGGCATGCGTTCGGGCATCGCCAGGCCGAACACGCCGAACACCAGCGAACGCAGCCGCGCGCAGGTCAGGCTGCGCATGCCGACGGCTGCCGGGAATTGCGGGTTCACCACCGTGCCTTCCGGCAGGATGCAGGTGAAGGGCCGCGTCAGCCCGTAGTTCAGCAGGATATTGGGGTTGAGCGAGTAGAGCACGTAATACACGCCCACCAGCATCAGCGTGCTGCGCGGATTGCCGCCCGTCGGCACGTTCAGCGAGGAGGTCAGCTGCGGATCGCTGCCGGTGAAGTCGAGCACCGCCTCGCCACCCCTGATGCGGAGCGTCACCGCGAGCCGGCAGGGATAGCCGTTCGGCCCATCCTCGTCGGCGTAGTCGCTGAAGAAATACTCGCCATCGGGGATCGACTGCACGATCTCGCGCGCCTGGTGCTCGGCGTAGTCGAGCAGGCCGGCCATGCCTTCCTTCAGCGTGGCCACGCCGAACTTCCGGATCATGTCGCGCACCTTGCGCTCGCCGGTGTTCATGGCGCCGACGAAGGCCTTGAGGTCGCCCATGTTCTGTTCGGGCTTTCTGACGTTGGTCATCATGACCCGCAGCAGTTCTTCGTTGAGTTCCCCGCGGCGGTAGAGCTTGGAGGGTGTGAAGCGGATGCCTTCCTGGTGGATTTCGGTCAGCGCACGCGACAGCGATGCCGGCACCGCGCCGCCCATGTCGGTGTTGTGGATGTGGCCGGAGCAATAGCAGACCAACTCGCCATCGTGGAAAATCGGCTTCCAGATGTGCATGTCGGGCGCATGGGTCGCGAGGAAGCCCGAATAGGGATCGTTGGTGAAGCCGATGTCGCCCGGCTCGTAGTCCGGGATCATCGCGATGGCCTTCGCGTAGTCGAGGCCCGGATACCAGGTGGCGCCGAGATCGAGCGGCACCGCGAGGGTCTTGCCGTTCGTGTCGAGCAGCTGGATCGTGAAGTCCTCGGTCTCCTTCACGAAGGTGGAATGCGCGGTGCGGAACAGGGTGTAGGCCATGTTCTCCGCCGCGGCGCGGCAGTGATTGGCCAGGACCTGCAGCGTGACCTTGTCGATCGCCATGGGATCAGCCCTCCAGCTCGAGGAGGATGTTGCCGGTGGCATCCACGCGCGCCGCGAAGCCGGGCGGGATGCAGGCGGTGGTGTCATCCTGCGCGATGACGGCGGGGCTGTTGAACCTGTGGCCCGCCAGGAGCGCGGCGCGGCGGTAGAGCGGCACGTCGTGCCATCCGCCATCGAAGAAGACGCGCAGGATCTTCTCGGGCGCCGGCGCGCCGGTGGCGAGCGCCAGCTTCCTGAACCGCGGCTTCTCCGTGGTGCCGGACATCACCAGGCGCAGGTTGATGATCTGCACCGGGCTCTCGCGGTCGCAGAAATCGTAGATGCCTTCGTGGGCAGCATGGAAGGCGTCCGCGATCGCGGCCATGTCGCCCCGCACGATCCAGTCGTGGTCCAGCTGGACCTCGATCTCGAAGGACTGGCCGCGGTAGCGCATGTCGGCGTACCAGCTTGGCGTCGCCTCGCCCGTGAAGCGCTGCTCGTCGCGCAGCCAAGCGTGGCCCTGCCGCTCGAGCGACGCCGCCTCGGTCCTCAGCCGCTCCGCATCCTGCGGCTGTGCCATGACGAAGAGGGTGCGAATGAAGTCGTTCTTCACATCGGCGATCAGCCCGCCCATGGCGCTGACGACGCCGGGGCGGAGTGGGATCAGCACGCTCTTCATCGCGAGTTCGCGTGCCAGGAAGCAGCCCATCATCGGTCCCGCGCCACCGAAGGTCAGCAGCGAGAAATCGCGCGGGTCCACGCCGAAGCGCGCGACCAGCTTGTTGACCTCGACGAACATGCCGGAGATGGCGATGCGGATGATCGCCTCGGCGGTCTGTTCCAGCGAGAGCCCGACCTTCGGCGCGATCGTGCCGATCGCGTCGCGCGCCAGCGCCACGTCCGGATGCAGCGCGCCATAGGCGAGATCGTGCTGGCCGAGGAAGCCGCAGACGGTGAAGGCATCGGTGATCGTCGGCCGCGTTCCGCCGCGGCCATAGCAGGCCGGGCCGGGGTCGGAGCCCGCGGATTCCGGGCCCACCTTCAGCACGCCGAAGCCGTCCACCCAGGCGATCGACCCCCCGCCATCGCCGATGGAAGTGACCGAGACGGTCGGCACATAGAGCGGCAGGTCGCCGACCTTCTCGCCCTGGCCATATTGGGGCTCGCCCTTGATGACGAGGGCCACGTCCGCGCTGGTGCCGCCGATGTCGAGCGTGATCGCGTTCTCGATCCCCGCCTCGCGCGAGACGAAGGCCGCACCCATCACGCCGGACGCCGTGCCCGACAGCAGCATGGACACGCAGTTCCGCTTGCCGAGCGGCGCGCCCATGATGCCGCCATTGGACTTGGTGATGAGCGGCGGCGCCGTCACGCCGCGTCCGGAAAGACCGGCGATCAGGTTGTCCAGGTAGTCGCGGATCTTCGGGTGGACATAGCCGTTGATCAGGGCCGTGGTCGTGCGCTCGTACTCGCGGATCACCGGCCAGATCTCGGTCGAGCGGAAGCAGAAGAGCTCGGGCGCCGCGCGCTGCACGATCTCCTGCACCGCGATCTCATGCGACGGGTTGCGATAGGAGTTCAGCAGCGAGATGACGATGCCCGCGACGCCCTTGGCGCGCGCCGCCTGCACCGCGGCGAGGACCGAGGCCTCGTCCACCGGCACCTCGACGCCGCCGTCGGACAGGATGCGCTCGATCACGCCGAAGACCTTGTCGCGGCCGACCAGCGGCGCGCCGCGGCGGGAGAACAGGCTGTAGGCTTCGGGCATGCGCAGCCGCGCGAGTTCGATGACGTCCTCGAATTGGCGCGTCGTGATCAGCGCGAGGTCCGCACCCTTGCGCTGGATGACGGTGTTGATGCCGACCGTCGTTCCGTGCACGAAGCTCGTGATGGCGCCGGGGGCGATGCCGTGCCGCTCCTCCAGCAGCTTGAGGCCGCGCAGCAGCTCGGCGCCCGGCGTCGCCGGGGTGGTGAGGACCTTGAGGCTGTGCAGCGCCTCCGTCTCCTCGTCCCAGGTGCAGAAATCGATGAAGGTGCCGCCGATATCGACGCCGACGCGATGGCCCATGGGCCCGGACTCTCCTTGCTTCTTCCGCGAAGCCTAGGCCCTGCGCGCCGGACGTCCAGACCAAAGCTTCGCATTGCCCATAACCAACAGTTATGCCATGGCTGGCCGCCATGAATGCGCGGCAGCTCGAGATCTTCTTCGCCGTCATGCGCTGCGGCACGGTGACCGAGGCCGCGCGTTTCCTCGGCGTGTCCCAGCCCGCCGTCAGCAAGGCGATCCGCGCGGCGGAACAATCCCTCGGCTTCAAGCTGCTCCGGCTGGTGAAGGGGCGGCTTTACCCGACGCCTGAGGCCGGGACGCTGATGGGCGATGCGAACCGCGTGATGCGGGAATTGTCGGCCTTCCAGAACATGGTTGCCGACATTCGCGCGGGGCGTGTGGGCACGCTGCGCCTGGCCGCGTCCTCCACATTGGCGACGGCGATCATCCCGAAGAGCCTTTCGCGCTTCCGCGAGGCCTGGCCGAGCGTGCGCGTCTCCACCCACCTGCTGCCCGCGGCGAGCGTCGCCGAGCTGGTGGCCATGAAGGAGGTGGATTTCGGCGTCACGCTGTCGCCCACGCATGAAGCGGGGACCGCGGTGCGGACGCTGGCGCAGACGGAGATGATCTGCATCGCGCCGGCAGGCCACCCCGTGCTGGCGCGCGGCGTCGTGACGCCGGCGGATGTCGCCGCGCACCCGCTGATCTCCTTCGCATCAGACACGCATTTCGGACGGCTGCTCGACCAGGCCTTCGAGGAGACGGGCGTCAAGCGCGAGGTCGCGATCCAGACGACGATGTCGCTGACAGCGGCCTGCTACGTGCAGAGCGGCTCCGGCGTCGCGGTGGTGGACAGCCTGATGCGCCACTTCGCCGTGCCCGGTGTGGAATGGCGCCCGTTCCGGCCGCAGGTGCTGCTGCCGGTCAGCCTGGTGACGGCGGAGACGCAACCGGTCTCGCGCCCCGCGGCGGCCTTCATCGCGCTGCTGCGCAAGGACCTGGAAGCGGACCGGCGGGGGCTTGAAGGCCGGCGCGGACGCTAGAGCGGAAGCCGTTCGCATTGGCTCACGGCTTCCGCTCTACGCCGTTGTTCTTGCGAGCATCTTCACCCGACCGGATGATTCCATCTGATCGGGATCTGCTCTAGGCGGTCACCGCTTTCATCAGCGGCGCCATCGTCGGCAGCGCGCCGAAGCGCGCGAGCAGGTTCAGCGCCTCGGCGATCCTCGCCTCGGTCATCAGCCCCTTCGCGCAGTCGCGGAATTTCTGCGCGAGGTCGTCATCCGACAGCGGCGCGCCGGGATGGCCGCGCGGCGTCAGCACGGCTTCCTTCAGCACGCGCCCGTCATGCAGGGTGACGGTCACCGTGCCGCGCTCGAAGCTTTCGGTGACGGGGCGGTCGGCCTTCAGCGCGGGGTCCAGGCGCAGTTCCACGCGCTCCATCAGCGGGACCAGCGTCTCACGCGTCACCGCGTCCTGGGTGAAGGAGCCGACGGTCAGCATGCCGTCCTCCAGCGCCGCGGCGAGGCAATAGGGCAGGCTGAAGCGTGCCTCGTTCGGGTTGCGCGGCACGCGGTAGCGCAGGTTGGAGATGGAGACTTCGGATATCTCGGCCTCAATCCTCGCGATCTGCGCGGGCTTGAGCTCCATGGAACGGATCGCGTCCACGGGGCGGTGCGTGGAGGCGCAGCAGGGATAGAATTTCGCCCAGACGCCGTATTCCTCCATGGCTGGCGGCGCGCCGAGTTTTGCGAAGGCCTTGTCGAATCCCGGCGCCGTCTCGCCGGCCATCAACTCCAGGTAGCCCCAGCGTCCCTCGAGCGGCTCGTCGATGCCGGTCACGCCGCTGGCGGCGAGTTGCGCCGCCATCAGCCCGTTCTTGGCGGCGAGGCCCGCATGCAGCGGCTTCGCCATGCTACCGAATTGCCGCTTCGATCCACCGGCCACGGAGGTCGCCAGCGAGATCGCCATCTGCATGCCGTGCGCGTCCAGCCCCATCATGCGGGCGCAGGCCGCCGCGACACCCATGGAGCCGAGCGAGAGCGTGGTGTGCCAGCCGCGCTGGTAATGCACGAGGTTCATGGATTCGCCGAGCCGCGCCAGCACCTCGAAGCCGATCAGGTAGGCGTCCAGGCAGTCCGCGCCGGACGCGCCGCGTTCCTCGGCCAGCGCCAGGATCGCCGGCACCAGCGCGGCGGAGGGGTGCGACATCGCGGGATCAAGCACATCGTCGTAGTCCAGCGCATGCGCGGAGGTGCCGTTCACCAGCGCGGCCCAGGGCGCGGCCAGCGTGCCGCCGCCGAAGACCCGGCACGGGCCGGCCCCCCACTGTGCCACCGCCTTCCGTGTGCCGGATGTGCAGGCGATGTCCTGGCCCGCGACCATCACCGCGATCGTGTCCACGAAGGCGCGGCGTGCGCCGTCCAGGCAGGTCCGCGACCAGTCGCGCGGGGCCTGCGCGCACCATGCGGCCAGGCGCTCGGTCGCGTCCTGCGCCTTCGGCGTCGGGCGGATCACGTTCATGGCGCTTCCCTTCCTGCGTCGGACCGGCACGCTAGACCCGGAGCCCCACGCTTGTCAGCCCGACCAGACAATGCTTCGCTTCGCAGGATATTGCGCGACAGCCTTGCCGGAGGCCCGCATGACCGCTTCGCCGCAGCGCCGTTCCATCCTGCTCGCGGGTGCCGCGCTCGCGCTGCCATCGCCTGCTCGGGCGCAAGCGCCATGGCCCAACCGGCCGATCCGCTTCATCGTGCCGCTCGGCCCGGGGGGTGCGACGGACATCGTCATGCGCGTCATCCAGCCGCGCCTTCAGGAAAAGCTCGGCCAGCCCTGCGTGGTGGAGAACCGCGTCGGCGCCGGCGGCGTGGTCGGCACCGACTACGTCGCGAAATCCCCGCCCGATGGCTACACCTTTGTTCATTGCGCCGTGGCGTCCGCAGTGATCGCGGAAGCATTGTACCCATCCCTGCCCTACAACCCCGAACGCGACCTGCTGCCGATCGCGCCCACGGTCTTCGTGCCGCTGACGCTCTCGGTCACGCGCGCCAATGGCTTCAACGTCAACTCGCTGCAGGAGCTGATCGCGGAGCTGCGCCGCCGCCCGGGCCAGCTCAGCTTCGCGAGCAACGGCACGGGGGCGACGAGCCATCTCGCCGGCGCCAACCTGCTGATGCTGAC
>JAYRQX010000173.1:0-9143 GCA_041910415.1 Acetobacteraceae bacterium
CTTCGACGCCATCGGGCGGCCGGAACTGAAGGAGGATCCGCGCTTCAACTCCCCGGTGTCGCGCACCGAGAACGCGCAGGCCTATTTCGACGTGCGCGTCGCGGGGCTGAAGCAGAAGGCCACCGAGGAATGGCTGGCGATCTTTGCGCGGGCCGACGTACCCGCCGCCCGCTACAACCGCATCGACGACCTGCTGGACGACCCGCATCTGAACGACGTGGATTTCTGGATGCAGGACGAGCATCCGACCGAAGGCACGATCCGCCGCACCCGCGCCGCCAACATCTTCGGCAACGGCATGCGCGAGGAAACCCTTCCCGCCCCGCGCCTCGGCGCGGACACGCAAGGAATCCTGGCCGAAGCCGGCTACGACGATGCGCAGATCGACGCCATGCTCACCAGCGGCGCGGCGATCCAGGCATCCTGACGAAAGCAACGACGACAATGACCCTTCCCACCTGGCGTTCCATGATGTTCGTGCCCGCGACGAACGAGAAATTCGTGGCCAAGGCACACAGCCGCGGCGCCGACATGATCATCCTCGACCTCGAGGATTCCATCCCGCCCGGGGAGAAGGAGGCCGCACGCCAGGCGCTGCCCGCCGCCGCCCGCACCATCAAGGGCCATGGCACCGAAATCTGCGTCCGCATCAACCGGCCGCTGGAACTCGCCGTGCCCGACATCGCCGCGGCGATCATGCCGGAGGTCTCCGCGCTCATGCTGCCGAAGATCATGGGGCCCGAGCATGTGAAGCTGCTGTCGGAAGTCGTCGCGGTGCGCGAGGCGATGCTCGGCATCCCGGCCGGCCGCACGCGCTTGATCTGCGTGGTCGAGACGCCGGACGCGCTGCCGAACCTGAACGCCATCGCCGCGGCATCCCCGCGCGTCGCCGCGATCGGCGTGGGCGCCGAGGATCTCTGCACGGAGCTGGAAGCCGTGCCGGGTGCGGACAGCCTCTATGTCTTCGCGATGATGGTGGTGGCGGCGGCGCGCGCGCATGGCGTGCTGCCGATGGGATCGGTCGGCAAGTTCGCCGATTTTTCCGATCTCGACGGCTATCGCGCCAGCCTCAGGCGCTCGCGCGCGCTCGGCTTCACGCTGACGGCCTACATCCACCCCGCTCATGTGCCGATCATCAACGAGGAATACGGCGTGGCGCCGGCGGATGCCGACCGCGCCCGCCGCCTGATCGCCGCCTTCGACGATGCGCTGGCGAAGGGCCTGGGCGCCGTCGCCTTCGAAGGCGCGATGATCGACCTGCCCGTCGTCGAACGCGCGCGCAAGCTGCTCGCGCGCGTCCGCTGAGCGGCTATTGCGAGGGCATTTCGTCCAAGCGGACGACGATGCCCTCCTGCCCCGCCAGCGCCGGGTAGCGCTTCATCACCTCCGGGTCGTGCCCGGGGACGATGTGCGTGTCCGGCGCCAGGCGGCGCAGGGCGTCGAAGCCTTCCAGCATCTCGCCGACATGGAAGGCGGTGCTGAAGGGCCGCCCCTTCTCCATGTTCTCGTAGAAATGCGTGACGTCGGAGGCGAGCACCACCGGCCCCCGCTTCGTGTTCACGCGCACGCATTGCAGCCCGGCCGAATGGCCGCGCATCTGGTGCACGGTGATGCCCGGCGCGATCTCGGCATCGCCGTTGTGGAAGCGCACGCGCTGCTTGAAGTTCAGCCGCACAATGCCGACCACGTCCTCGGGCTCGAAGGAATGCGCGAGCTTCGGGTAGCGCATGTAGCGCCCCGTCGCGTACTGCATCTCCGGCTCCTGCAAATGGAACTCCGCCTTCGGGTAGAGGTGGAAGCCGCCGACATGGTCGTAGTGCAGATGCGTCAGGATGACCGTCTTCACCTCGGCCGGATCGACACCCACCAGCGTCAGGCTGCCGACCGGGCAGCGCAACCATTGGCGCTTGCGCTGCGCCGCAACCTCGGCCGTGAAGCCGGTATCGACCGCGATGCCGCTGCCATCGGGCGCCTTGATGACCCAGACGAAGTAGTCCATCGGCATCGGCGCATCATGCGGATCGCCGCCGATGAAATGGTCTGTCCGCTTCGCGTCGCGGAAGGCGTAGCGAATGGCAAAGACCTGGTATTCCGGCGCCATCTCAGCGCGCCTTGTCGGCGTCGAGCACGGCCTGCACCGCGGCCGGGTCGCACTTGATCTCCACCCCTGCGCGCTCGTTCTGCATCTTCATGGTCACGCGGCTGTCGAGCATGGACCAGCCGCGCGCAATCGCCTCGTTCATCTCCTCAAGCGTCAGCTGGCAGAGCCGCATCGGCACACCGAGCTCGCGCCCCATGCTGGTCGCGAGCGTGACGTCCTTGTGCGCGAGCTTGAGCGCGAAGGCCGGCGGGTCGTAGTGGTCGATCAGATACTGGTCGGGGATGCGGTCGAAGGTGCGCCGGCGCCCGAGCGCGCCCTGGCGCACGGTCTTCCAGAGCTGCAGCGGATCGAGCCCCGCCTTCACGCCCATGGAGAAGACCTCGGCCATCACGGTCTGCACGCCATAGCCCGCCATGTTGTGCACCAGCTTCGCGACCGTCGCCATGCCGATCGGCCCGACATAGGCCGCCTGGTCGCTGAAGGCGTCCAGCACCGGCTTGCAGCGATCGTACACATCCTTGTCGCCGCCGACCCAGATCGCGAGCTTGCCCGTCTTCGCGCCGACAGGGCCACCGCTGACCGGCGCGTCGAAGGCATGCGCGCCCTTCTCGGCCAGTGCGGCATGGACGCGCTGCATCAGCTTCTGGCTGTTCGTGGAGAGATCGAAATACGCCATCCCCTTGTGTGCGCCGGCCAGGATGCCATCCGGCCCCAGCGCCACCTGCTCGACCTCGGGCGGTCCCGGCAGGCTCGTGAAGACGATGTCGCACTGCTCGGCGACCTCGCGCGGGGTCGCGGCCCATTCGGCGCCGTTCTCGATCGCCTGCTTCGCGCTGTCGCGGCGGAGGTCGAAGACCACCAGCTTGTGCTGCGCCTTCTGAAGGTTCGCGGACATATAGGCACCCATGGTGCCGAGCCCGATGAATCCGATCTTCTTCATCGCGTCAGTCCTTCTTGGCGTCCGCGGCCTCGAACACATCGCTCATCGCATGCGCGGCGGTCATGGCGGATGGCCAGCCGGAATAGAGCGCGAGATGCGTCACGATCTCCGCCAGTTCCTCCCGCGTCACGCCGTTCTTCAGCGCGCGCTCGGTATGCGACTTCAGCTGGTCCTCCCAGCCGAGCGCCACCAGCGCAGCCACGGTCACCAGGCTGCGGTCGCGCTTCGAGAACTGCTTGCGCTCCCACACGTCGCCATAGACGTAGTCATGCGTCATGGAGACGAGCTTCGGGAAATTGGGTTTGAGCCGGTCGCGCCGCGCCGAAGGGGGTGCTGCCATGGTCCGTATCCTCTGCCTAGTTGGGAAGAAAGACGCCCTTGCCGGTCGTCTGCCTGTCGAACAGCGTGTAGGCTTCCTGCGCCTGATCCAGCTTCCATTTGTGCGTGAACAGCGCGTCCACCTTCACCCGGCGGTCGGCGACGAAGCGCGCGCATTCCGCCTGGCCGACGGTCGAGAAGGTCCAGGAGCCGATCAGCGTCACCTGCCGGCGCAGCATGTCGGGGCTGACCTCCAGCGTGACTTCCCCGCCCTCGCCGACGTAACAGGCCTTGCCCCAGGTGCGCACGCACTGCACCGCCTGGCGCCGCGCGAGCGGCGAGGACGACGCATCGAGCGAGGCATGCGCGCCAAGGCCGTGCGTCACGTCCTTGATGGCGGCCAGCACGTCATTGGTCTCGGTCGGGTTGATGACGACATCGGCGCCGAACGCCTTGGCGCGCGCGAGCCGCTCGGGGCTCGTATCCAGCGCGATCACGCGCGCGCCCATGGCGGTCGCGAGCTGCGTCGCGGACAGCCCCACCGGCCCCTGCCCGAACACCGCGATCGTGTGGTCGCCCTGCAATCCCAGCCGCTGCAGCGCACCCCAGGCCGTTCCCGTGCCGCAGGCGATCGCGGCGCCGGTCTCGAAGGACAGCTCCTCGGGCAGCGTCACCAGCGTGCGCGCAGGGCATTTCATGTAGCGCGCATGGGCGCCGTGGCCGGTCGCGCCATAGACTTCCGCGACACCCTCGTCGCACAGCTGCATCCAGCCCGTGTTGCATTGCGGGCAGACACCGCAGCCGCGGTAGTGGTGGCACATCACGCGGTCGCCGATCCTGGCCTGGCGCGGCGACACGCCGGGGCCGATGGCGGCCACCACGCCGCAGGGCTCATGCCCCGCGATGTTGGGCCCGCTGCCGGACTTGAAGCCCAGCGCCGCCGTGCCGCCACCGCCGCTGGGCGCGCGGTAGTATTTCAGGTCGCTGCCGCACATGCCGGATGCGCGGATTTCCAGCACCACCTCGCCCTCGCCCGGTGTCGGGTCCGGGAAGTCGAGCAACTCGGCCCTGCGGTCGCCGGTGAAGACGATGCCCTTCATGATGTCCGTTCCTTCCCTTCTGCGCGCATGGCGCGCCGGATACCGACCGTCGTCAAGCTCACGCGGCGACGACCGGCGTGCCGGTCGCCGCGCGCACCTCGTCCATCGTCACGTCGGGGGCGAGTTCCACGACGGCGAAGGCATGGCCGGCCGGGCGGAACAGGCCGAGATCGGTCGCGACCAGCGTGACCACGCCGCGGGCCGTCACCGGCAGCGCGCAATGCTCGACGAGACGCGGCTTCCCGTCCCGCGTGCGGTGCTCGAGGATGATGAAGACGCGCTTCGCGCTGGCGGCCAGGTCCATGGCGCCACCGATGCCGCCACCTTTCGCGCCCGCGACCTTCCAGTTCGCGAAATCGCCGCGGCAGGAGACCTCATAGGCGCCCATGACCGTCGCATCGATGCGCCCGCCGCGGATGATCGCGAAGCTGTCGGCGTGGTGGATGATCGCCGCCCCCGGGTTCAGCGAGACGTTCTGCCCGCCGGCATTGACGAGGTGCAGATCCTCCTCCCCCGGCGGCAGCACGGGGCCATAGCCGATGACGCCGTTCTCGGCGTGGTAGGTGATCTCCCGCCCGCCGAGGTCGGTGTTGCTGCAGAGCGTCGGGATGCCGACGCCGAGATTCACCAGCCAGCCATCCTGGAATTCGCGGGCGATGCGGTCCGCCATCTGCTGGCGGTTCCAGCCTTTTTTCTGGGTCGTGCCGCTCATCGCGCGCGCTCCACGCGGCGGACGGTCCACAGGCCCTCCGGCGCCGGCGGAATCTTCACCATCCGCGTCACGTAGATGCTGGGCGTGTGGACGTTGTCGGGATCCATCCGGCCAGCGTCCAAGAAATCCTCCTCGACCTCGACGATGACGTTCTGCGCGGCCATGGCCATCAGCGGGCAGAAATTCCGCTGGCTCAGCCGGTACTGCAGGTTGCCCATGCGGTCTGCGCGGTGGGCGCGGATGAAGGCGTAGTCCACCGGCAGCGCGTATTCGAGAAGGTATTCGCGGCTGCCGAAGAAGCGCGTCTCGCGCCCTTCCGCGAGCTCGGTGCCGACGGCCGTCGGCGTGTAGAAGGCGGGAATGCCGGCGCCCGCGGCGCGCAGGCGCTCGGCCAGCGTGCCCTGCGGCACGAGCTCGGCGTCCACCTCCCCGCTCTCATAGTATTTCGTGAAGGGCAGCACATCCGTGGGCCGCGTCGCCGCGGTGAAGGAGCAGACGACCTTCCTGACCTGCCCGTTCTCGACGAGCATGCCGATATCGGGCATGCGCGGCTGGTGCGCGCCGCCCGTGGTGTTGCCGATGCAGGTGAGGCCCTTCGCACCCTGATCGAGCAGCGCGCGCATGAGGTTGTAGGGCGTGCCCGGTCCCGCGAAGCCGCCGAAGGCGATGGTCGCACCATCCGGGATGTCTTTCACCGCCTCGGCGAAACTGCCCAGGATCTTCGATGCGCCCGCCATGCCGTCCCCTCCCTCCGTTCCCGGAGGGCATGGTCCGGCAGGCCGCGCCGCGCCGCAAGCCCGGACGGGTCAGGGCGCGGTGAGGGCCGCGATGAAGGCGTCCAGATCGGGCCGCGGCCCCGCGCCCAGCGCGTCGCGATGTCCCTCGGCATCCAGCCGCACCAGGGCCGTGCCGTCCTCCGCGCGATCGAGCGCGAGGCAGCGCGGCGCGAGGCCCGGTGCGGCGCTGAGACCCACGAAATGCGCCTCCCCCGGTGCGATCGGCGGCGGCATGACGATCACGGCGACGCGCGCAGGGCCTGCCTCCCGTCGCAGGAATCGCGCCTGGTCCGCCGCATCCATCGCCTCGTCGAAATCAAGGCCGCGGCGGCCGCCGACATCCTCGAAGAGGTCGTAGAGCAGGTTGAGCCGCCCCTGCGCCGGCGCGTCGCCCGCCAGCACCTCATGCGCCTCGGTCAGCAGCAGGCGGGGCAGCGCGCCATGGGCGATCTCGTCGTGCCAGCGCCGTGGCGCGGCGGGCGTGACGAATGACGCGGCCGCCGCCGGCGCATCCTGCCCCAACCATCCGCGGAACCACTGGCCGAGCCGCATCGCCACCCCCCGCACGAGAGCCTAGGCGTCGGCCGGGAAGCGGTCCAGCGGGGGTGGGAGTTGCCGCGCCCGCGCGCTCGTAGCAGGCTGCCCGAAACATGGGAAAACCGACCATGACCGGGACATTCCGCGCCGTTCTGCTTGCCCTCCTCGCCTGCGCAGGCCTGGCCCTGCGCGCCGAAGCGCAGCCATTGCGCGTGGTGATGAACACCGAATTGCAGGTGCTCGATCCCCACATCACCAACGCGAACGTGACGCGTGCCTTCGGCTACATGGTCTTCGACACGCTCATCGCCATGGACAGCCAGGGCGAGTACCGCCCGCAGATGCTGGAAGGCTGGGAGGTCAGCGCGGATCGCCTGACCTACACATTCCGCCTTCGCGAAGGCCTCGCCTGGCACGATGGCAGCCCCGTGACGGCGGAGGACTGCGTCGCCTCCATCCAGCGCTGGGGCCGCCGCGACGGGCTCGGCGCGCGTCTGATCGCGGCGACGCGGGGAATGCGCGTGGTGGACCAGCGGACCTTCGTGCTGGAACTCTCCCGCCCCTTCGGCTTCGTCATCGAGGCGTTGGGCAAGCCCGCCGCGCAGGTGCCCTTCATGATGCCGGCGCGGCTGGCCGCGACCGAGGCGACGCGGGCGATCCCGGAGATCATCGGCTCCGGCCCCTTCACCTTCCGCCGCGAGGAATGGCGCCCCGGCGACCGCGCCTTCTTCCGCCGCAACCCCGCCTATCGGCCGCGGCCCGAGCCCGCCGACGGGCTCGCGGGCGGCAAGCGCGTGCATTTCGACGAGGTGCAGTTCGTCTCCCTGCCCGACCACGCGACCAAGGTCTCGGGCCTGCTCGCGGGCGAGGTGGACTACCTGGAATACGTGCCGCTCGACCTGATCCCGGTCGTGCGCCGCGACCGCAACATCGTCATGCAGTCACCGCGGCCGATTGCGCAGATCGTGGGGGGCTTGCAGATCAACAACGTCCAGCCTCCCTTCAACAACCCGACGATCCGCCGCGCCCTGATGGCGGCGATGGACCAGACGGAGATCATGGCAGGGCTCGGCCTGCCCGCGGGCAGCACGCGCACCTGCCACGCGATGTTCATGTGCGGCGGTCCCTTCGAGACCGATGCGGGCACGGAGGCGCTGCGCAACCCCAGCCTGGACCGCGCCCGCGCCCTGCTGCGCGAGGCCGGCTACGCCAACGAACGCACCGTCGTGCTGCAGAGCCAGGACAGCGCGCTGATCAATCCGATCGGCCTGGTGGTGATCGACCGCATGCGCCGCGCCGGCTTCAACGTGGATGTGGTGGCGACGGACTTCTCCACCGTGGCCCAGCGACGCCTGAACCACGAGCCCGTGGAGCGCGGCGGCTGGAGCCTCGTGCCCGTGGTGTGGACGGGCTACGACCTGATGAACCCGCTCGCGCATTACGGCATCGCCTACAACTGCCTGAACACCTATCCCGGGCGCTATTGCGACCCGGGGCTGACGCCGCTGATCGAGGCTTTCGCGGCGGAGTCCGACCCGGCGCGGCGGCGCGCGATCGCGGCCGAGATGCAGACGCGGGTGCATGAGGGCGCGATGATGGGTTTTGTGGGTCAGTTCGCCGTGCCCTGGGCCTATCGCGCAAACCTGCGCGGGGTGCTCGACATCGGCTTTCCCGTGATGTGGAACATCGAGCGCGTGGCACGATGAATCTCCCTCCCCTGCGGAGCGGGGGAGGGTCGGGGTGGGGGCAATCGCGCTAAGCGCCCTGCTTCTGCCGGTGCGCGAAGTTCGTCGCGTTCAGCGCCATGCGATGGTCGAGATACCGCAGCGCCTCGTAGCGCGCCGGGTTCGCTGACGTGACGCAGGACGCGACGGGCCGGATCACCGCCTCGTTCGCCGGGCTGAAGAAGAAGGGGATGGCATAGCGCGCATCCCGGTTCGTGTTCACCACCCGGTGCGGCGTCGGTGCGAAGCGGTCGTTGGAATAGCGGCCCAGCATCTCGCCGGTGTTCACGACGAAGGTTCCGGGAATGGCGGGCGGGCGCAGCCACAGCCCGTCGCGCGTGCGGACCTCCAGCCCCGGCAGGGCGGATTGCGCGAGGAAGGTCAGCATGCCCGTGTCGATATGCGGCGCGAAGCCGAACTGGTCGTCCAGCCCCTGCGGCTGCGGCGGGTAGCGCAGCAGGCGCAGCGTGCAGGTGGCCTCGCGGAAATCGCCGTCGAGCGCCTGCGCCGGCATGCCCATGGCGGCGACGAAGACCGGCAGCATGCGCTCCGACAGCCGGCGCATCGCGTCGTAGTAGGCGACCGTCGCGCGACGGAATGCCGGCAGAGCGGCCGGCCAGCGGTTCAGCCCGACGAAGGGCTTCTTGGCGACGACGTCGGGGTGATCGGCTGCCCGTTCCTCGGTGACGTAGAAGGTCTCGTTCAGGTTGGGCTTGCGGACATCGGCGACCTTCGAGGTACGGATGGTCTGCTCGCCCAGCGGCATGTAGCCGATGTTCAGCGCACCCACGCGGAGCGCCAGCTTCTCGTCGTCCGGCAGCGCGAAGAAGGCCGCCGAGGCCGCGAAGCAGTCATCGATCAGCGATTGCGCGACGCCGTGGTTGGTGACGACGAGGAAGCCCGTATCCTCGCAGGTCCGCGCGATCACGGGCGCC
>JAYRQX010000174.1:0-2044 GCA_041910415.1 Acetobacteraceae bacterium
CGGCTTCGCCGCCCATTTCCGCTTCGCGCTGGATGATCCGGCACCGGAGGCGCGCAGGCTGGAACGCTGGGTCGCGCGCCGCTGCCGCTGGCTCGCCCTGCCCTATGGGGACCAGGGCCTGCTCATCCATCGCGACCTCTATGCGACCACCGGCGGCTATCGTCCGATCCCGATCATGGAGGATGTGGACTTCGTCCGGCGCCTTGGGCGCCGCCGCCTGGTCGCGATCGACCTGCCCTTCGTGACCTCGGCCGAGCGCTGGCGCCGCGAGGGCTGGGGCCGCCGGTCCCGCCGCAACCTCGCCTGCCTCATGCTGTGGTTCCTCGGCCTGCCGCCCCACCGCATCGCGCGGCTCTATCGCGGGCGCGGCTGAGGCGCGGCTTGCCGCGAAGCCGAGGCGGCGCTCATCATGGACCGATGGTTGGCCGGACGGCGCCGAACGGCGCATGAGGATTCCTCCGCAACGAAGCCTGGTGCATCTGATGGGGCCCGCCGCGGCGCTGCTGGTGGCGAACGGCGTGCTCTCCTTCACGCGCCATCCCTGGCTGCTGCCCTCCCTCGGCGGGTCCTGCGTCATCCTCTTCGGCATGGCGCGCGGGATCATGGCGCAGCCGCGCTCCTTCCTCGGCGGGCACCTGATCTCCACCTGCACCGGCCTCGTCTTCCACCTGGGCTACGAGACCTTCGGCGGGTCGCTCGCGATCTGGATCGCCTTCGCGGTCGGCGCGGCGCTCGCCCTGATGGCGATCACGCGCACCATCCACTCCCCGGCGGGCGCCAACCCCGTGGTGGTCTTCGCCGAGGATGCGGACTGGTCCTTCCTGCTCTCCCCGCTGATCCCCGGCCTCGCCGTGCTGTTCATGGTCGCCTTCGCGCTGAACAACATGCCGCGTCCCTGGGGCGCCGGGCCCTGGCCGCGCTTCCTCGGCACGCGCCGCCATGCGAGCGTCGGCCCGTCATCCCCGGAGGAACCACGATGAGCCGGACCGTGCAGATCGGCCTGCTGCTGTTCCCGCGCCTCACCCAGCTCGACATGACCGGGCCGTTCGAGGTGTTTTCGCGCATCCCGGATGCCAAGGTGCATCTCGTCTGGAAGACAACGGAGCCCGTGCGCTCCGACACCGGCCTCGCCATGTTGCCGACGACCAGCTTCGCCGATTGCCCGCAGCTCGACGTGCTCTGCGTGCCGGGCGGCCCCGGCGTCGCGGCGCTGATGGAGGATGAGGAGACACTCGCCTTCCTGCGCAGGCAGGCGGCCGATGCGCGCTACGTCACCTCGGTCTGCACGGGCGCGCTGGTGCTGGGCGCGGCGGGGCTACTGCGCGGCAAGCGCGCGACGACGAACTGGGCGAGCCATGATTTCCTGGCCGCGCTCGGCGCCACCCCGGTGGAGGCGCGCGTGGTGCGCGACGGCAAGCTGCTGACCGGCGGCGGCGTCACCGCCGGCATCGACTTCGCGCTGACGCTGGCGGCGGAGCTGGTTTCGGCCGAAGCCGCGCAGGCGATCCAATTGCAGATCGAATATTCTCCGAGTCCGCCCTTCCGGTCGGGAACGCCTGCCGAAGCACCGGCCGCGGTGCTGGAAACCGCGCGCAGCAAGGGCGCCGCCATGCGCGCGGAGCGGGAAGCGCTGGTGGCGCGCGTGGCGGGGCGACTCGCCACGGTGTGACGGGGAAGGTCGGGGGAAGAAGCAAGCTTCTCCCCGGGGGAAGGGAACTTCCCCCGGACCCCCAACATTCTTTGTGCGTGCATGCGCTCAGGCGATGCCGCGGCCGCCGCCGATGACCAGGTTGTGCCCCGTGACGAAGCGGCCGTCTTCGCTCGCCAGGTAGGAGGCGCCGGCGGCGATGTCCTCCGGCGCGCCGTAGCCGCCCATGGGGATGGTCGCGACGATGCGGTCCTGGAAGCCGGGCGGCTGGGTCGCGAGCGCCGGCGTCAGGATCGGCCCCGGCGAGATCGCATTCACCGTGACGCCATGCGGCGCCATTTCCATCGCCAGCACGCGGGTGAAGCCGATCAGCCCGGCCTTCGCCGCGGCGTAGTC
>JAYRQX010000175.1:0-7486 GCA_041910415.1 Acetobacteraceae bacterium
GATTTCCGCCTTGCGCGGCACCGCCGCGCCTTTCTCCGCAGCATACGCCGCGGGCTTCTTCAGACCCACCGGGGGATTTCCGCCTTGCGCGGCAGCGCCGCGCATTTCTCCGCAGCATACGCCGCGGAGAAACCGGCGGAAATGGAGGGGGTTGGATTCGAACCAACGTAGGCGCAAGCCAACGGATTTACAGTCCGTCCCCTTTAGCCACTCGGGCACCCCTCCGCACCGGCAGAGGCGCGGGGAGGTAGGGGAAGTGACCCCGCCCTGTCAATCCACACGCTGCTATTCATACATCTCAAGCGCCCGCCGGATCAGCAGGCAGACCGCGTCGAAACCATACTGCTGCGTGCCGAGGTTCTGGTAGCACACGGCGTAGTTCCGCCCCGCCTTGTTCAGCCCTTCGAAGTGGAAGACCTCGGACCGCACACTGCCGCCCTTCTTCAGCGGCCCCAGCCCCAGCTTGGTCGCCTTGATCCTGTCGAGCGGAATGCGGAGCGAGTCCTGCGGCACCGCCTTCGGACGCGTCAGCCAGGACTGGTCGGGGCCGGTCACCGCGGCGCCCAGGATCTCGCGCATCTGCTTGCACGCCGCGCCGTCGATCACCGCGTCGCAGACGATCAGCGCCATCAGCTTCGCCATGTTGAGCGCCGTGCCAGCCTGCGCGACGGCCGCGTCATTGTCCGACCCCACCGTGGCATACGGCCATTGCCGCATGAAGTCGCCGGCAAGCCAGAGGCCCTTGTCCTTTTCCCACAGCCGCACAGCCTGCAGCGCGCCGTTCAGATAGGCGTAGCCGATGCCGTGAATGCTGATCGCGGCATGGCCGTTGCTGCTTGGCACGATCATCTCATGCAGGGCCTGGCGGTAGCTGGCGGAGAAGGCAGGCGTGTAGGCCTGCCCGAACCGCGGCGTCGTGAAGGCGGACGCATAGCCGGGCTTGAGATAGGGCTCCTTCAACGCGGAAAGCCGCTTGTCCGCCCCGCCCAGGATCGCGGGATCGACGAAGTTCTGCAGCCCGTCGAACACGGTCGGCTTCTTGATCCCCTGCACGACCAACATCGCGGGCATGAGCGACATCATGGCCTGGAAACGCATGGCGAAGCGGAAGACCATGTCCCGCAGCGCAAAGGCGCCGAACAGCGCCGAGACCTTCGCCATGCTGGCGATGTAATCCACGACCTCCGCCTGGTGCCCGCCCCATTTCAGCGTGCCGGAGGCCGATTTCGCGCCCAGGTCGATGATCGCGATGCGTGTCGTGAAGGGTACGTTCGTCTGATCCTCGACCTCCTTGCGCGCATTGTCCACCGCACCCTGCAGCTTGCTATCATTGGCGAAGAAGAGCGAAGGCGCCGAGGGAAACAACATGACCGGCGAGACGCCGGGAATGGGGATATCCGGGAAGGTCGGGAAGCCCATGGCCGGCGTCTTCTTGTGAGGGCGCGATACAATAGGGAGCGCCTGGCACGGGGCGGTGGAAAATCACGCATTCCCAAGCGAAGGCTGGAACACGAAATCCGGCGCGCTTGGCGCCTGCGTGGCACGGTGCGACCCTCTGCGGACAGGGAGACCCGACCATGATCGCACGCCGCGCGGCGCTGTTCCTGCCCGCACTCGCCCTGCCCGCGCTCGCGCAGCCGCAGGGTCCGCGCTTCGAAGCCATCGCGCGCTTCACCACGCCCGCGGCGCGCCAGGGCGTCTGCGCGGATGCCGGGCATGTCTATGTCGTGGACGACCGGCTGATCGTGAAAGTGGCGAAGCAGGACTTCCGCGAGGTCGCGCGCTTCGAAAGCCCGCGCGGGGGGCCGATCATCCATATGAACAGCCTCTCCCTGCATGACGGCCGCCTCTACGCCGCGCATTCGAACTACCCGGAGGACCCGATGCTGTCGTCCGTCGAGATTCTCGATCCCGCGACGATGCAGCATGTGGACAGCCATTCCTTCGGGCTGCAGCTCGGCCAGCTCACCACCTTCGAATGGCATGCCGGGGAATGGTGGGCGGTGTGGGCGAATTATTCGCGCGTCTTCGGCCGCAACCAGCGCCCCTACGGCAACACGCACTGGACGCACATGACACGCCTCTCGCCCGATCTCCGCCAGACCGCGGGCTGGAGTTTCCCGGCGGATGTGCTGACGCGCGCGGAACCCATGAGCATCTCCGGCGCATCCTGGGGCCCAGGGTTGCCCGACCATCCCGGCCCGCTGCTGTGGTGCACCGGCCATGACCACAAGGAGGTCTATGCGCTCCGCCTGCCGCGCCAGGGCATGCGGCTGGAGCGGCTCGCGACCCTGCCGGTCGAGGCCGAGGGCCAGGCCATCGCCTGGGACAAATCCGACCCCACGCTGCTCTGGATGATCATCCGCAGCAGGCGCGAGGTGGTGGGGATGCGGCTGGTGGGGGTTTGAACGCGGAGAGCCGACCGGGTGAGACTTGACCCATGCGGCCCCCTCCGGGAACGATTTGGGGGCCGTGGCCACGATGTCGCCGGCGTTCCGCCATCTCGAGGCGTTCCGCGCGATCATGCGGACCGGAACCGTCACGGGACGGGGACCGTGCTGGGCGTCTCGCAACCCGCCGTCAGCCGTCTGCTGTCCCGGACCGGGCGGCTGATTCCGACTGCCATGGCCCAGACGCTGCATGAAGAGGTGGGCGCGCTGGCCGCGCCGCATCGTCATCGGATCGCTGCCGACGCTGACCCTGCTGCCGGATGCCATCGCCCCCCGGCGCGCGGCGGGGCGGCGGGAGACGCTTTCCATCCATTCCCGCCCGGCGGGGGGGCGTGGCCGGCCTGGTTACCCCCGCGCCAGGCGGATCTCGGCATCGCCGGCGGCGTGCCGCGCATCACCGCCCGTGCGGCGGTGCAATAAGCCGGGCGGCGACGGCATGACCGTTTGGTATGGGCCAGGACCGCCACCCTGTGGCAGCCTGACCTTGCCATGAATGACACATCCGGCCCCTTCGCCCCCGGCTTCGTCGAGCACCCCTATTGGTGGGAGGCGGCGCCGCCCATGCCCACGGAGGCGGCGATGCCCGATGAAGCCGAGGTCGCGATCATCGGCGGCGGCATCGCCGGGCTCGCGACCGCGCTCGAACTCGGGCGCAACGGGACCAGGGCGCTCGTCATCGACCGCGAGCCGATCGGCTGGGGCGCTTCGTCGCGCAATGGCGGCGCGCTGAGCGGCGCGGGCGGGCTGGGCAAGGTGCGCTCGGACCTGGCCGAGGCCTTCGGCGCGCCCTTCGTCGCCGAGCTCGTCGCCGAGGGCGAGCAGGCCTTCGAGGATTTCGAGGCGCTGGTCCAGCGCGAGCAGCTCGACTGCGACTATGTGCGCTGCGGCCGCTTCGTCGGCGCGCATGCGGCCAAGGCGATGGAGGCGCTGAAGCGCCGCGCCGAGATGATCAACGGCGCGGGCAGCGAGGAAGCCTTCCTGGTCCCCCGCGCGCGCGTGCGGGAGGAGATCGCGACCGACCGCTATCATGGCGGCCTGCTGATGCGGCGCGCGGCGGCGCTGCATCCGGCGAAATACGTCCGCTCCCTGGCGCGGGCGGCCGAGCGCGCGGGCGCGACGCTGGTGGGCGGGGTGGAGTATCGCGGCCAGGCCCGCCAGGCGGACGGCTCCTTCCTGGTCGAGACCTCCCGCGGCCCGGTGCGCGCGCGGCACCTGATGATGGCGACCAACGGCTACACCGGAACCGCGGCGCCCTGGCACCGGCGCCGGCTGATCCCGGTCGCGAGCTTCATGATCGCGACCGAGCAGATCGGCGAGGAGCGCGTGCGCGCCGTGCTGCCGAAGCTGCGCGTCTATGGCGACACCAAGAAGATCCTCTACTATTTCCGCCCCTCGCCCGACTATACGCGCGTGCTGTTCGGCGGTCGCGCGAGCTTCGTGGATGGCGATGTGCGGCGATCGGGCGCGACGCTCCATCGCTTCATGACGCATCTGATGCCGGACCTCGCCGATGTGCGGGTCACGCATTCCTGGAAGGGCAATGTCGCCTTCGCCTTCGACATGATGCCCCATGTCGGCGTGCAGGACGGCATCCACTACGCCCTGGCCTGCAACGGCAGCGGCGTCGTCACCATGACGCATTTCGGCAAGGTCGCGGCGCAGATGATGCTGGGCGGCGGCAACAGCGTCTCCGCCTTCACGCGGCTGCGCTTCCCGACGAAGCCGTTCTACACAGGCAATCCCTGGTTCATGCCGCTCGTCGGCACCGCCTATCAGCTCAAGGACCGCCTGGATGGCTGGCGGGTGACGGAGGACGCGTGATGGGCAGGCACCCCTATTTCACCGCGGCCGAGTTCGAGGTGCGGCTGGCGCGGCTGAAGGCGCGCCTGGCGGAGGCGGATGTCGCCGTCGCCCTGTTCGACGAGATCGAGGCGATGACCTGGGTCTCGGGCTTCGGCAGTTCGGCCAATCGCTGGCGCTGCGTCGCCATCCCGATGACGACGGAGCCCTTCTTCCTGATCCGCGCGCTCGATGCCTCGGTCTGCCGGCAGCGGAGCTGGATCGAGGATGTGCCGACCTATCGCGACTGGGAGGACCCGATGCCCGTCCTCGCCCGGTCGCTCGCGGCACGGGGGCTGGAGGCGGCACGCATCGGCCTGGACTTCGAGAGCTATGGCATGTCCGTGCGCCGCTTCGCCGCGATGCAGGCGGCGCTGCCGCGCGCGCGCTTCGTCGATATCGGCCCGGTCATCGCCGAGCTG
The DNA here is from genome assembly GCA_041910415.1 of Acetobacteraceae bacterium. Classification (GTDB taxonomy): domain Bacteria; phylum Pseudomonadota; class Alphaproteobacteria; order Acetobacterales; family Acetobacteraceae; genus JAYRQX01. The sequence goes on from JAYRQX010000175.1 coordinate 4,712, forward strand.
CGCCTGATCAAGTCGCCGGCGGAGATCGAACTGCTGCGCCGGGCCGCGCGCATCGCCGACCAGGCGTTGCTGGATGCCGCCGCGGTCTGCCGCCCGGGCGGCCGCCAACGCGAGGCGGCGAAGGTCGCGCAGATGACCTTCGTCGACATGGGCGGCGACCCCTACCGCCCCGGCCCGATCACCGCGGGGCGCGGCTGGGATTTCCTGCACGGCCATCTCGGCGACGCGCCCCTGGCGGAGGGCGACGTGGTGCATATCGAGCTGACGCCGCGCATCCACGGCTACAGCGCGCGCGTCATGCGCTGCGTGGTGCTTGGCGAGCCGGAGCCGGAGCGCCAGCGCGCGGCCGCGATCCTGGCGGAGCTCCAGGACCGGCAGATCGCGGCCATGAAGCCCGGTGCCGTCGCGTCCGAGGTCGATGCCATCCTGCGGGACGGCGTCATCCGCTCGGGGCTGCGCGACAGCTACGACAACATCACCGGCTACACGCTCGGCCTCTATGGCGATGCCGGGCCGCGCACCAGTGACTTCACGCGCATCCTCCATCCCGGCGCGGACTGGGTCATGGAGCCCGGCATGGCCTTCCACATCTATGCCTCGGCGGGCGGCGCCGCGCTGAGCGAATCCGTCCTCGTCACCGAGGCCGGCCCCGAATTGCTCACCGGCCTGCCGCGCGGCCTGCTGGTCAACCGCTGAGTGATGATCGCGACATCCAAGGGGCCGCGGCGGCACCGTGCGCAAGGGCGACATGGGCGGCCGATGGCCGGCCTGGTCCCTGGCACGAAGCCTGCTTCACCCATGCCCGTCGATCCGGCACCCTGTGTCGTCGGGCGTTTCGCATGACCGGGGACAAGGGCGCGAGGACGGAATGCGCGGCCACCCCCGACAGCCAGGAAAGGGTCTTCGCATGCCGGGTCATTCCATCCGCCTTCCGCGCCGCCGGCTGATCGCGGGCGCACTCGCCGCCCCTGCGCTGCATACGCGCACGGCACGCGCGAGCGGCGAGGTGATCGTGCGCACGCCGGGCGGCGTCTATGACGACATCATGCGCCGCCACGTCTATGATCCCTTCACGCGGGAGACGGGCATCACCGTGCGCCCGGTGGCGGCGACGACCGCGCGGCTGTTCGCCATGTTCCGCGCCAACAATGTCGAGCTCGACCTGATCGACACCGGCACTGGCCAGCTCATCACGCTGGAGCGCATGGGGGCGCTGGCGCCGATCGACTACGGAAGCTGGCGCCGGTCGAGGCCCGAGGACATCGCGCCGGAGTTGCGCAGGCAGACCCAGGTCGCGAATTTCGTCTATTGCACCGTGCTCGCCTACAATAAGGACTCCTTCCCGCGCGAGCATCCGGAATCCTGGGCCGAGTTCTGGGACGCGACGCGCTTCCCGGGGCCGCGCATGCTGACCGACATGGCGGCCGGCGCGCCGAACCTGGAATTCGCGCTGCTCGCGGACGGCGTGCCGAAGAGCGAGATCTATCCGGTCGACCTCGACCGCGCGCTGCGCTCCCTGACCCGGATCCGCCCCCATATCCGCCGTTTCTGGGACACCGGCGCGCTCTCGGCGCAGATGCTCTCGGACCGGGAGGTGGTGCTGGGCTCGATCTGGAACGGGCGGCTGCAGACGCTGATCGACCGCAACGCGCCCCTCGCCTACACCTGGAGCGAGCACATGATCCAGGTCCAGGCGCTCGGCATCTTCAAGGATGCGGCGAACCGGGACGGCGCGCAGAAGCTGGTGGACTTCATGATGCAGCCCCAGGTCCAGGCCGGCTATGCGAAGGAACTGATCTACGGCCCGACCAACGAACGCGCCTTCGCGCTGCTGACGGAGGATGAGCGCGCGCGCATGCCGGGCGGCGAGCGGTCCCGCCAGACCGGCTTCTACCAGAACGTCGTGTGGTGGGAGGATAATCGCGACCGGGTGAACCGCGCCTGGTCCCGCTGGGTCCTGCGGTGAGCGATGGGTCCGTCGCCCTGGAGCGCGTGACCAAGCGCTACGGGGCCGAGACGGTGGTGGCGGGCGTGTCGCTGGCCATCGATGCCGGGGAGTTCTTCACGCTGCTGGGTCCGTCCGGCAGCGGCAAGACGACGACGCTCTCCGTGCTGGCAGGCTTCGTCACCGCCGATGACGGCCGCGTGCTGATCGGCGGGCAGGACATGACGCGCGTGCCGCCGCGCGGCCGCGGCCTCGGCATGGTGTTCCAGAACTACGCCATCTTCCCGCATCTGACGGTGGCCGGGAACGTCGCCTTCCCGCTCAGCGTGAAGCGGACACCGAAAGCCGAAACCGCGGCGCGCGTCGCCGAGGCGCTGGCCATGGTCAAGCTCACGGGCTTCGAGGACCGCTACCAACGCCAGCTTTCCGGCGGGCAGCAGCAGCGCGTGGCGCTGGCGCGCGCCATCGTCGCCCATCCGCGCGTGGTGCTGATGGACGAGCCGCTCGGCGCGCTCGACAAGAACCTGCGCTACCACATGCAGGTCGAGATCAAGGATATCCAGCGCCGCCTGGGCATGACGGTGATCTATGTCACCCATGACCAGGAAGAGGCGCTGACCATGTCCGACCGCATCGCCATCATGGACCATGGCCGCATCGCGCAGATGGGCCCACCGCGGGAGGTGTACGAAAAGCCGGATTCGCGTTTCGTCGCGAGCTTTCTCGGCGAGGCGAACCTGATCCCCCCGCGGCAGGACGGCACGACGGCGCGCGGCCCGGGCGGCGCGGTGCTGGCCGCGGCCGGCGGCACGCTGGGCGGGGCGGAGGGC
>JAYRQX010000176.1:0-6921 GCA_041910415.1 Acetobacteraceae bacterium
ACTTCTTCGCCAAGCTCAAAGAATTCCGCGCCATCGCCACGCGATACGACAAGACCGATCTCAGCTACAGCGCAGCCATCCTCATCGCCGCCGGCATCATCGCTTGTCGATAAATGTCAACAGACCCTAGAAAGCCCGCGCGAGATCCTCCCACTCCGCTTCCAGCGACAGGACGGGCCGCGCCCGCCCGGCGCGGCGGTACCAGTAATCCGCGTTGGAGAGATCGCCCTCCTTCCGGTGCAGGTAGGCATGCACCCAGGCCCCCGCCGCGCCCTCCACCCCCTGCGCGACCTGGTGCGCCCGGTCCCAGTCGCCGCGCGCATCCCACCACAGCGCCTCCAGCAGCGGCGGCAACCCCTCGGGCGAGGCACGGTCCTTCAACGACGCGGGGTCCATGGCGGCATGGTTCTCCTGGGCGCCGAGGCTAGGCCCTCGCCCGGCCCCGGGGCCAGCGGCATGGCGCCGCCGGGCCTTCCCGCTCAACCGATTGAATTGTCAAACGAAGGATCGCCGCATGGCACCCCTGCCCCGCTCCGCCCTTGTTCCACGGGGGGCCGAGGCCCATAGTGCGGCGCAACAGAACCGCCAGAACCCACGGGGAGCACACCCAGTCATGACCGAGATCGTCATCGCCTCCGCCGCCCGCACGCCGGTCGGCAGCTTCAACGGCGCCTTCGCCTCCGTCACCGCCCATGACCTCGGCGCCGTCGCCATCAAGGCCGCGCTCGAGCGCGCGGGCGTGAAGGCCGATGAGGTGAACGAGGTCATCATGGGCCAGATCCTCTCGGCCGGGCAGGGCCAGAACCCGGCCCGCCAGGCGGCGATGGCCGCCGGCATCCCGGCCGAAGCCACCGCCTTCGGCATCAACCAGCTCTGCGGCTCGGGCCTGCGCGCGGTGGCGCTCGCCGCCCAGCAGATCGCGGCGGGCGATGCCGAGATCGTCGTTGCCGGCGGCATGGAGAGCATGACCCAGTCGCCGCACTGCGCGAACCTGCGCCAGGGCACGAAGATGGGCGAGATGAAGATGCTCGACACCATGCTGAAGGACGGCCTGTGGGACGCCTTCCACGGCTACCACATGGGCACGACGGCCGAGAACGTGGCCCAGCGCTGGCAGCTGACGCGCGAGGAGCAGGACAAGTTCGCCGCCGACAGCCAGCGCAAGGCGGGCGAGGCGATGAAGGCCGGCCGCTTCAAGGACGAGATCGCGCCGGTGACGGTGAAGGGCCGCAAGGGCGACGTCGTCGTCAGCGACGACGAGTATCCGAAGCCCGAGACGACCTTCGAGGTGCTGGCGAAGCTCCGCCCCGCCTTCGACAAGAACGGCACGGTCACGGCCGGCAATGCCTCGGGCATCAATGACGGCGCCGCGGCGACGGTGGTGATGAGCGCCAAGGAAGCGGCGAAGCGCGGCATCAAGCCGATGGCGAAGATCGTCTCCTGGGCGACGGCGGGCGTCGATCCCGCGATCATGGGCACGGGCCCGATCCCGGCGTCGCGCAAGGCGCTGGCCAAGGCGGGCTGGGACATCGCGACGCTGGACCTGGTGGAAGCCAACGAGGCCTTCGCGGCGCAGGCCTGCGCGGTGAACAAGGACCTCGGCTGGGATCCGGCCAGGGTGAACGTGAACGGCGGCGCCATCGCGCTGGGCCACCCGATCGGCGCCTCGGGCGCGCGGGTGCTGAACACGCTGCTGTTCGAGATGCAGCGCCGCGGCGTGAAGCGCGGCCTGGCGACGCTCTGCATCGGCGGCGGTATGGGTGTCGCCATGTGCATCGAGCGGGTGTGATTCCAGCCTGACAGGTCAGGCCTGAACGGCCCCGCCGGATCGATCCGGCGGGGCTTTTTTGTTCGTGGCCGGGGCCGGACCTGCTGCGCACGCCGGGGTAAGGCTGCCTTACTGCCTTACGAATTCCGGGGGCCAATCGGGGCTTTCTCGCGATCCCGGACAAATACCCCGGACCTCCGGCAGAGCCCCTTTTGCACGCATCAGCAGCAGTACCTCGGAATCACCCCGGTTTCGGACAAAACCCGGTCCTGGGGCCAGATCATGGTGAGGGACGGATGAACGGCTTCAAAGAACGGGCGGCATGTATATAGGAATATTTGCGGAAATTCCAGCTTTCCCCTGAGCCCCCCGCCGCCCGTCGCGTCACCGCAAGGTGAAGCTCCCCGCTCCGCCCATCCGGGTAGGCTCCGCGCGGCTCCCACGCCTGGCAGGGACACGCGCCATGGTCGGCCTGCATCTGGACCCCACCATCGAGGACCTGACCGGCCAGACCCCGGCCTCCTACCGCAAGGGCATCCGCCCCTCCGCCCGCATCGACGCCGTGGTGCTGCACCAGACCGGCTTCAGCCGCGGCGAAACCTCCTCCCGCTACCTGACCGTCAACGCCCATTTCTGCGTGACGCCCGGCGGCAAGATCCTGCAGCTCCACCCGATCGAGCAGTTGCTCTGGGCCTCCAGCGCCTTGAACCCGGATTCCGTCTCCATCGAATTCGTGGGCAATTTCCGCAGCGACCACGGGCAATGGTGGACTGGCGATCCGGGCCGCCACATCCCGACCAGTCCGCAGATCGGCGCCGGACGCGACCTGGTCATGTATCTGCGCGACAATTTCGCGATCTGGAACGTCTTCGCCCACCGCCAGGGGGAAGCGCCGATCCATCGCGGCAACTGCCCCGGCCCTGAGATCTGGTACGAGGTCGGCGAATGGGCGATCCAGACGCTCGGCATGAGCGATGGCGGCGCCGGCTACAAGGAAGGCCAGGGCGCCGCGATCCCGCCCCGCTGGCGCCAACCCCTGAAGGCGCCGTGACGGGTCAGCGCGGCACCGTCGCGGGAAACCACCGCTGCCCCAGCCGCTGCGCCACGCCCACCAGCAGGATCAGCACCGGCACCTCCACCAGCGGCCCGATCACGGTCGCGAAGGCAACCGGCGAGGCCAGCCCATACGCCGCGATCGCCACCGCGATGGCGAGTTCGAAATTGTTGGACGCCGCCGTGAAGGCGATGGAGACCGTGCGCGGATAGTCGGCCTCGATCAACTTCCCCATCCAGAAGCTGACCAGGAACATCACCAGGAAGTAGATTGCGAGCGGCACCGCGATGCGCAGCGCATCCAGCGGCAACCGCACCACGTCGCCCCCCTTCAGCGCGAACATTGCCAGGATGGTGAAGAGCAGCGCCCCCAGCGTGATGGGCCCGATCCTTGGCAGGAATTCTCGTGAGTACCAGTCCGCTCCTCGCTGCGCGATCAGCACCCGCCGCGTGAGGAAGCCTGCGGTAAAGGGCACGCCGAGGTACAGGAGGACGGCGCCGGCGATGGTGGCGAAGGAGACTTCGACGACACGCCCTTCCAACCCCAGAAGCGCGGGCAGGACGGAGAGGAAGAACCACGCATAGAGCCCGAAGAACAGCAGTTGGAAGACGCTGTTGAAGGCGACCAGCGCGGCGACATACTCGTTGTCCCCGCGCGCGAGCTGGTTCCACACGATCACCATGGCGATGCAGCGCGCAAGCCCGATCAGGATCAGCCCGGTCATGTATTCTGGCCGGTCACCCAGGAAGAGCACGGCGAGCGCGGACATCAGCACGGGCCCGATCACCCAGTTCTGCACCAGCGACAGCAGCAGCACGCGGCGATCGGCGAAGACGCGCGGCAGTTCCTCGTAGCGCACGCGCGCGAGCGGCGGGAACATCATCAGGATCAGCCCGATGGCGATCGGGATGTTCGTGCCGCCCGCCGACAGCGCGTCCAGCGCGCGCGGCAGCGCAGGGATGAAGTGGCCAAGCGCCACGCCCAGCGCCATGGAACAGAAAATCCACAGCGTCAGGTTGCGGTCGAGGAAGGACAGGCGCCGCGGCGCGGCGTCTTCGATGGCCATGTCGGGAAGGTCCTATTGCCGGCCGATCGCCGCGACGTCGCGCTTGATCGCGACGCTGTCCAGCGCATCGAGCGGCAGGCTCGTGAAAAGCCTGATCCGCCGCTCCAGCACCGCGAAGGCCTCGCGGAAGGCCAGCATGCGCCGGGCCTCGCTGCCTTCCACCGCCGCCGGGTCGGGCACGCCCCAATGCGCGGTGACGGGCCGGCCTGGCCAGAGCGGACAGGCCTCGCCGGCGGCCGCATCGCAGACAGTGAAGATGAAGTCCATCCGCGGTGCGCCCGGCTGGGCGAATTCATCCCAGGATTTGCTGCGTGCCTCGTCGGCCGCGATGCCCTGCTCGGCCAGCAGCTTCAGCGTGAGTGGATGCACAACGCCCTTCGGGAAGGAGCCCGCGGAACAGGCGTGGAAGCGACCCCCGCCATGATGCGCAAGCAACCGCTCGGCCAGAACGCTGCGCGCCGTGTTGCCGGTGCAGAGGAAGAGGACGTTGAACGTCTTGGCCATCGCTCAATCGCAGCAGGAGGAGACGTTCGCCGCGACCCGCACGCGCGGCTTCTCCCCGCCGCAGCAGGAGGAGGACGCGACGGGTTCGGCGGGCTTGGGCGCACAGCAGGAGGACGAAGCGGCGGGTGCTGGCGCGCAGCAGGAGGACGCACCCGCGCGGTCGGTTGAACAGACCCCCGTCTCAGGCAGCACCAGTTCCACACGGCGCGCTGCTTCGATGTCGCCGCACAGATACGCGACGATGCTGCGGACCTGCTCATGCCCCGTCGCGAGCAGGAAGGTCGGCGCGCGGCCGTAGCTCTTCATGCCCGCGATGTAGAAGCCGGGCTCGCGCGGGTGGCGCAGTTCCGCCTCACCATGCGGGCGCACCGTGCCGCAGGAATGCTCGTTCGGGTCGATCAGCGGCGCGAGCGCAGGCGTCGCCTGCACCGCCGGGTGGAATTCCAGCTGCAACTCACCGAGGAAGGAGAGGTCCGGACGGAAGCCGGTAGCCACGACGATGCGATCGGCGCGGATCGTCTCCATCCGCCCGTCGCGATCGCCCGTGACGGCCAGGGCACCGCCGTCCTCGGCGATCCGGTGCACCAGGAAGGGCGCCAGCGCCTCGACCACGCCGCCTTCGACCAGCGCCCGCGCCTCTGCCCCCAGCGCACCGCGCTGCGCAAGCTGGTCCGCGCTGCCGCCGCCGAAATTCACGACCGCGAGCGGGCTGCGGAAGGCCCAGAGGATGCGCGTCGTGGGTGCCTTGCCCTTCAGCACCACCAGGTCGAGCACCGCATTCATCGCCGAGTGTCCGCCGCCGAGGACGAGCACGGTGCGACCGGCGAAATCCGCCCGCCGCGGCCCGCGCACATCCGGGATGCCGTAGTCGATGCGGGCGGCGACCGCAGCCTCGCCCGGTGCCGGCATTCCATGCGCGCCTGCGGGGTTGGGGCTCGTCCAGGTGCCGGAGGCGTCGATCACGGCACCCGCCTCGATCGCATCCATCGTGCCGTCCGGTGCGGTGACATGCAGCACGAAGGGCGCCGCCTCACGTCCCGGCCCGCCGGAACGCGGCCCGGCATGCAGCCTGTCATGGTGGCGGCGGGCGACGCCCGTGACCTTGGCGCCGCAGCGGACGGCGACCCCTGCGCGCGCCAGCGACGCTGCAAGCGGCGCGACGTAGTCCGCGACGAGTTCCGCCCCGGTCGGGAATTGCGTGGCATCGGGGGCAGTCCAGCCACCGGCCTCCAGCAGCGCGCGCGCGGCAGTGTCGATGTTGAACTGCCAGGGCGAGAACATGCGCACATGTCCCCACTGGCGGATTGCGGCGCCTAGCGCTTCACCGGCCTCCAGCACGATGGCGCGCCGGCCGCGCGCGCACAGATGCGCCGCGGCGGCCAGCCCGATGGGACCGGCGCCGATGACCGCGACCGGCAGGTCGCGCGCGATGCCGAGGCTGTCAGGCATGGGGAATCTCCTTCGGGGTGGCGGCGCAGCAGGCAACGGCGTCGATAAGCGGCGCGCAGATGTCGGGCCGGCCTTTGCAGCAATCCTGCACGAGGTAGGCGATGAGGGCGCGCATGCCGGCGAAATCGGCCGCGTAGAAGATGGAGCGTCCCTCCCGCCGGGGGATCACGAGCGCCGCACGCGCAAGAATGCCCAGATGGGACGAGAGCGTGTTGTGCGGCACCTGCACGAGCTTCGCGAGGTCGCCAGCGGGAATCCCCTCCGGCCCCGCTTCCACGAGCAGGCGGAAGACCGCGAGGCGGGTGTCCTGGGCAAGGGCGCCGAAAGCCTCGATGGCAGCTGTATCGTCCATATGTCGAGAAATATCGAAATAAAATGGCCGAGTCAAATGGTTCTGTTCAAGGACCTATCGCCGCCCGAACCATCGCCGCGCCGCGCCGAAGCGCACCATCCCGCCGCCGCTGCCCGCGCGTCGCGCCAGCATCAGCCGCGCGCGCAGCACCAACCGGCGCGCCGCATCCTTCACGTCCTGCACCGTGCGCCGCATCGCCTGCCAGCCTGGTGAGGCGTCCAGGAAGGCGTGCGCCGCGCGCAGCCAGCCCGTGACCAGCCCGTGCATCCAGACGAAGGCGCGGATTTCCATCAGCCGCGGTTCGGCGATGACGTAGAGCCGCGCGGAGACCGCGGTGCCCACCACCTTCGCCAGCAGCACCACCACCAGGCCGATCAGCGGCTGACCCGTCGCGATCAGCCACAGCGCCAGGAATTTCAGCGGCAGCAGCAGCGCCATCGGGATCAGGAAGAGCAGGAAAACCAGCCGCGCATCCAGCCGCGCGACCACGCGCTCCAGCGCCGCCATCACTGGGATGCGCGCGACCAGCGCGCCCAGTGCCTTGGCCCAGCGCCAGACCGTCTCCTCCCACAGCAGCAGGAGGAAGGCCGCGAAGAGCAGCGGCGGCTTCAACGCGGCGCGGAGGGAGCGGCGGATCATGCGCCCCATCCTACAGGCTTGGGCGCGCGCCCTGCACGAAGTCCTTCAGGCGCTACGTCACGGCGGAGCCGCGCGACGCTGCGTTGCGG
>JAYRQX010000177.1:0-3225 GCA_041910415.1 Acetobacteraceae bacterium
CCTCGGCACGAGTCAAGGCCTCGTGCCGCAGGTATCAGGCGCCCAGCGGCGCAAAGCTGTCGGCGCGTGCAAGCCGCCAGGCCGCCGCAAAGCGCTCGTCCTTCGTGCCTTCGAGCAGCGCGCCCGGCGGCAGCGCCGGATAGAGCGCCGTGAAGCTCTGCACCTCATGCGGCGAGACCCGGCGGAAGAGATGCTCGGGCCGCACCTGGCCGGGATGGTCGAGCCCGGCGGCGGCCACGAGTTCGGCCAGCGCGTGCAGGGTCTGGTCGTGGAAGTTGCGCACACGCGGCGCCTTGTCCGCGACGACGAGCGCGCGCTGGCGCCGCGGGTCCTGCGTCGCGACGCCGGTCGGGCAGCGGTCGGTGTGGCAGGACTGGGACTGGATGCAGCCGACGGCGAACATGAAGCCGCGCGCGGCATTGCACCAATCGGCCCCCAGCGCCATGGCGCGGATCATGTCGAAGCCCGTGATGATCTTGCCGCTCGCGCCGAGGCGGATGCGATCGCGCGCATTGATGCCGATCAGCGCGTTGTGCACGAAGTTCAGCCCCTCGCGCAGCGGCGTGCCGAGATGGTCCATGAACTCCATGGGCGCGGCGCCGGTGCCGCCTTCCTTGCCGTCCACCACGATGAAGTCGGGATAGATGCCGGTCTCCAGCATCGCCTTGCAGAGCGCGAGAAACTCCCAGCGATGGCCGATGCAGAGCTTGAAGCCCGCGGGCTTGCCGCCCGAGAGGCGCCGCATCTCGCCCATGAACGCCATCATGCCGATCGGCGTGGAGAAGGCGGAGTGCGCGGAGGGCGAGATGCAGTCCACGCCCATGGGCACGCCGCGCGTGGCGGAAATCTCCGCGCTCACCTTGGCCGCGGGCAGCACGCCGCCATGGCCGGGCTTGGCGCCCTGGCTCAGCTTGAGCTCCACCATCTTCACCTGGGGCTGCGCCGCGTTCTCGGCGAAGCGTTCGGGGGAGAAGCGGCCTTCCGGCGTGCGGGCGCCGAAATAGCCGGACCCGATCTCCCAGATGATGTCGCCGCCGGGGGCGAGGTGGTGCGGGCTGAGCCCCCCCTCCCCGGTATCGTGCGCGAAGCCGCCCATGCGGGCGCCTTCGTTCAGCGCGCGGATCGCATTCGGGCTGAGCGCGCCGAAGCTCATGGCCGAGATGTTGAACACCGAGGCCGAATAGGGATGCGCGCAGTCCGGCCCGCCGATCGTCACGCGGAAATCGTGGTGCGCGACGGGCCGGGCGGCGATGGAATGGTGCAGCCATTCGTAGCCCGCCTGATAGGCCTCGTACTGCGTGCCGAAGGGGCGCTTGTCGAGCTGGCTCTTGGCACGCTGGTAGACGACCGCGCGCTGGTCGCGGCTGAAGGGCGTGCCGTGCTTCTCGTCCTCGAAGAAATACTGCCGCATCTCGGGCCGGATGCCTTCGAGCAGGAAGCGCAGATGCGCGGTGATCGGATAGTTGCGCAGCACGGCGTGCCGCGTCTGCGTCAGATCATGCAGGCCGAGCACCGCGAGGCCCCCGAACAGACAAAGGCCCGGCAGCCACCAGCCCCAGGCCGCGGGCTGCGCCGCGAGGCCGATGAGGAAGACCAGCGCGCCTGATGCCGCGGCGGTCAGGCAGGCGAAGCGCGGCATGAAGGGCAGCATCCAGGCGGGCATCGGGCGGTTCCTCTCTTCGCGCGAGGCTAACGGAATGCGGCCGAAATGGCTAAGGAGAGGCGAAGGGCGCGTCTCTGCCCGCCTGGCCCGAGCATCGCGCGCGATGCCCGGGCGTGCTAGGCACGCCCCGGCATGGAGACAGGCGCTTCTTGAGCTTCTGGGGCAAGATCCTGGGCAGCATGGCGGGGTTCGCGATGGGCGGCCCCTTCGGCGCCATGGTCGGCGCGACGCTCGGCCATGCGCTGGACCAGGGCGCGCTGCCCGGCCAGGCGGGCGGCGTGCCGCCCCATGCGGCGGACCTGGCGGCGATGCTCGGCGGCAAGGAAAGCCTGTTCGCCATCGGCGTCGTCGTGCTGGCGGCCAAGCTCGCCAAGGCGGACGGGCCGGTGAAGCGCGCGGAGATCGACGCCTTCAAGCGCGTCTTCCACGTGCCGCCCGAGAACCTCGCCGATGTCGGGCGGCTGTTCGACCAGGCCCGCGACAGCCACGAGGGCTGGGAGCCCTTTGCCCGGAAACTCGGCGAGGCCTTCGCCGACAACAAGGCGATGCTCGAGGACGTGCTGGCGGCCCTCGTCCACATCGCCCGCGCCGACGGCCCCATCGTGACCAGCGAGGGCGCGATCCTGCGCGGCGTGCACCGGGCCTTCGGGCTGGACCAGGCGGCCTGGGACCGCGCCAGGTCGGGCGTCGCCGGCCGCATCCAGCCTTCCGGCCCCGATCCCTACACGGTCTTCGGCCTGCCGCGCGACGCGAGTGACGAGGCGATCCGCGCCGCCTGGCGCAAGCTGATGCGCGAGAACCACCCGGACGCGCTGGCCTCCCGCGGCGTGCCGCCGGAATTCGTCCAGCGCGCGACGGAGAAGGTGGCGGAGATCAACGCGGCCTGGGACCGGATCAAGCGGGAACGGGGGCTGTAGGGATAAACAGGGGAGGGAGCGCCGCCGTGCCCCCTTCTTTTTCCGATCGGGGGAAGCAGAGGGTAATACCTGCGGCACGAGGCTTTGACTCGTGCCGAGGCCGCGATTGCGGCCCGCTCGCGGTCGGCTGTGCCGATCCGCCGGTCATGCGGACAGCATGCCTTCGGCATGACGGTCCGGCGAGCCAAGCAAACCGGAGGTTTGCGCCCGGCGCATGAGGGTCGGCAAAGATGAAGACCAGCGGTCGAAGCATTCGACCGTTGGTATAAGGCGGCCTTACTGCCTTACGGCCTTACCGATTCAGGGGCTGGGAGCGCGTTTTCGGACAAAACACCGAGGGCATCGCGGAGCACGGGACGGCATCGGATGCGGCTGTCAAAGAGCAACGTGAGAACATAACACGAACTCGCGGGCTGCGCCATGGGATTCCGACCGGCATCGCGCTTCCGGACGCCGCGGCGCTGCGCCACCATCCCGTGCCCGAATCGGAGACACCCGATGCCCGATCCGCTCCTGCCTCATCCGATGGCGCCGGCCACGGCCGCAGCCATCCGCCGGAACGCCGCGGCGTGACCGACGATCGGCCGCGCCGCACCGACAAGATCATGCCGGAGCCCGAGGCGCTCGCGCTGCTGGCGCGGGCAC
>JAYRQX010000178.1:0-9644 GCA_041910415.1 Acetobacteraceae bacterium
GCCTTTCACTGTCCCGTCCCATTCGTTTCGGTTTCGATCCAGGACAAATAAGCGGGATTCCCTTCTAAAATGGGCAAAACCACAATTTCAAGAACGGAATAGGAATGGAGAGCCTTAACGCGTCGCCTCAGCGCGGGGAAGCGCGTGCGGGAGGTGACCGCCAGCACCTTCAGCGCGCCGCCCGAAAAGCCGAGAACGGAGGGCACGCTCACGAACATCAGCGCGATCCGCCCCGCCATCAGGTCGTTGAAGGCGGCCGCGGCGCCGCGATAGGGCACATGCTCCACCTTCAGATCGAGGCGGGCCTTCAGCTCCTCCATGATGAGATGCGTGTTGGTGCCGCTGCCGGTAGAGGCATAGGGCAGCGGCGGGTCGGCGGTTCGCGCCCGTGCGATCAGCGCGCCTGCCGTCTCGATGCCGAGTTGCGGCGCGACGAGCAGCGCAACCGGACTGTCGGTCAGGTGGCTGACCGGCGCAAAATCACGGAGGTCATAGGGCAGCCGCCGCCCGATCGCCTTGGGGATGGTGAGCTGGCCGGCGGAGGCGAGCAGCAGCGTATGGCCATCCGGCGCGGCACGGGCCACGGTCTCCGCACCCACGATGCCGCCGGCGCCGCCGCGGTTCTCGACCACCATCTGCTGTCCGACCGATGGACCGACCGCCTGGGCGAAGAGGCGCCCGAGCACGTCCTGCGCGCCGCCGGTGGCGAAGGGCACCACGAGCCGGACGGGATGGTCCGGCGACCAGCCCTGCGCCCGGGCTGCCATGGGGAAGGACGCGGCCATGGCGGCCAGCACGGGACGGCGCGGAAGGATGGGCATGACGACACCCTGCCGCGCGCCGCCGCCATGGTCCACCGAAAGCCGCCAGGTGCGGCTCCCCGGTGTTCCGTATGCCGAAGAGCGGGTACACTCGCGCCGAACCCCCGGACAACGCGGGCACGGCGCAGACGACAAGGACAGTGTTCGCATGAGCGGGACGAGCGGGCTCAGGCTCGGGTTTTTCACCAGGCTTCTCGACGAAGGCAGCGCGGCCGAACGCTATCGTTGCGCGCTGGCGCGGATCCGCCACGCCGAAGCGCAGGGATTTGATCGTGCCTGGGTCGCCCAGCACCACTTCCACGAGGCCGAGGGCGGCCTGCCTTCACCCTTCGTCTTCCTGGCCCAGGTGGCCGCGCTGACCTCGCGCATCCGGCTCGGCACCGGCATCGTCACCCTGCCGATGGAAATGCCGATCCGAGTCGCCGAGGATGCGATCGTCTTCGATCTGATCTCCGGTGGGCGATTGGAACTGGGCGTCGGATCGGGCGGCAACCCGGAGGCCTTCGCCGCCTTCGGGTTGCAGGATGCTGATCGGCGGACCCTGTTTTCGGAGAAGCTCGGCGAGCTGACCGCGGCGCTGGCCGGTGGCACGCTGCGGGGCGGCGACCGGCTGTATCCGCAGCAGCCGTCACTGTTGCAGCGGATGTGGTACGCGACTTTCTCGGTGGATGGCGCCCGGGCGGCAGGCGCGCTGGGCGCCGGGCTCATGCTGTCGCGCACCCAGCCGCGCCCGAAGGACAGGCCCGGCGCGACGCTGACAGAGATCCAGGACGCGCTGATCGATGCCTATCTCGCCGCGCTGCCGGCAGGTGTCGCGCCGCGCATCATGGCCTCCCGTTCCGTCTTCGTCGCCGACCGGCGGGAGGACGTGCTGCGCTTCGCCGATATCGGCCTGCGCCGCCACTACGCGCGCCTGGTGAAGCTGGGCCGTGCGCCGGATGTGCGCCCGACGATCGAGGAGATGGTCCGCGTGCAGGACGTGCACATGGGCACGGTGGAGGAGGTGATCGCCTCGCTGCGCACCGACCGCGTGCTCGATCGCGCGACGGAGCTCGCCGTACAGGTGCATTCGGTGGATCCGCCGCATCCCTTCGTGCTCCGCTCCATCGAGCTGGTGGCGCAGGGGGTCGCCCCCGCCTTCGGCTGGCGTCCCGCGGCCGAGCCTGAGACACGCCGCGTCGCATGAGGACCCGTATGCCATGACCGACATCATCGACCAGCTGGTCGGCATCGTGCCCGGCTCTGCCCTGGATGCGGTGCGCGCGCGCCGCGCCGTCGCGCGCAGCCATGCCGAGGCGAGCTATCGCGCGCTGCTGACGCCGGGCGCACCGGGCGACTTCTCCATCGCCGAGCGTTTCGCCGTCGCGGCCTATGTCGCCGGATTGCACCGCGAATCCGCCACCGCGTCGCACTACGCCACGGCGCTGGTGACGCAGGGCGGCGCGGCGCTGGCCGAGGCCGTGGGCCGCGCGGTCGCCGAGACACGGGCAGAGGGACCGACGGGCCACTACCCGATCGGCCCGCTCAGCGCCGAGGACACGGCGGCGCCTCGCTTCGCGCTGTCCGAGGCCGTCGCGGCAGCGCTGGGACCGAAGCTCGCGGCGGCCTTCGCGCATGCACATTTTCTCGTCTTCCATCCGCGCGACGCCGCACCGGACCGCTTCGCCCTGCTCTACGCCGCCGGCTGGACGGCCGATTCCATCGTCAGCCTGTCGCAACTCGTCTCCTTCCTGGCCTTCCAGATCCGCGTCGTGGCCGGCCTTGCCGTGCTGCGCGCCGCCGGCTGAGGAACCGCCCATGACGCCCAATCGCTTCACGCGCGACCAGCTCGACTGGCTGCCCTGGGTCGAGCCGCTCGCCGAGGACGCGCTGACGCCGCGCCATGTGGCGGCGCTGGTCGACGCCGCCCGTGCGAAATCCGCCTATTTCCGCCTGCTCGCGCGCGATCCCGATGCGCTCGAGCATCGCACGCGCACCGACAAGGACATCTTCTACAATCCCGAGGGCGGCGCGCCGCGCGCGGACCGCGAGCTCGCTGCAGCGGCGGTCTCCCGCTTCAACGGCTGCATCTACTGCGCTTCCGTCCATGCCCGCTTCGCCGCGACCTATGCGAAGCGGGAGGCGGATGTGGACCGGCTGCTCGCCGAAGGCGTCAGCGCCGATCTGGGCGAGCGCTGGAATGCAGTGGTCGCCGCATCGGTCGCGCTGACCAGCATCCCCATGACCTTCGGGCCCGCGCATGTCGCACGGCTCCGCGCCGCGGGGATGGACGATCTCGCCATCGCGGACATCATCCAGGGCGCGGCTTTCTTCAACTGGGCGAACCGGCTGATGCTCTCGCTCGGCGAACCCGAGACCAAGGCCTGATGCCGGACCCGCGCCGCTTCGCGCCCGCCGTCGCGCGCAACCGCGACCCGATCCGCGACGCGCTGCGCACGCGTCTGCCCACGCGCGGCCTGCTGCTGGAGATCGCGAGCGGCAGCGGCGAGCACGCGATCCATCTGGCCGCCGCCTTTCCGGCACTCACCGTCCAGCCCAGCGACCCCGACGCTGACGCACGCGCGAGCATCGACGCCTGGCGCGCGGATGCCGGGCTGCCGAATATCCGTCCCGCCCTGGCGCTGGATGCGAGCGCTGCCGACTGGCCCATCGCGGCGGCCGATGCGGTGCTCTGCGTCAACATGATCCACATCGCGCCCTGGTCGGCCTGCGAAGGGTTGATCCGAGGGGCGGCACGCATCCTGCGGCCGGGCGGCGCGCTCATTCTCTACGGGCCGTTCAGGCGCGATGGCGCGCACACGGCGCCGTCGAATGCCGATTTCGATGCGTCGCTGCGCGCGCGCAATCCCGCCTGGGGCGTGCGTGCGCTGGAGGATGTGGCGGCCCTGGCCGCGGCGCAGGGCTTCGGCGAGGCAGAGGTCGTGCCGATGCCTGCGAACAACCTGACTGTCGTGTTCCGTCGATCCGCGTGACGAGGAGCCCCGGATGATGCTGCACCGCCGCCTGCTTCTCGCCGGCCTCGCCGCGCCCGCGATCGTCCAGGCGCAGACGGCGCCCTGGCCGCAGGGTGGGCCGATCCGCTTCATCGTGCCTTTCGCCGCAGGCGGCACCACCGACATCATCGCGCGCATCCTGGGTGCGGAGATGGCGCGACGGCTTGGCCAGACCGTGATCGTGGAAAACAGGCCCGGCGCCGGCGCGACGCTCGCCACAGGCCAGGTCGCGCGCGCGGCGCCGGATGGCTACACGCTGGTGCTCTCGGTCATCAGCGCGATGATCGTGGGCAAGGTGCTCTATGGCGAGCGCGTGACCTGGGACCCCGATGCGGATTTCGCGCATGTCGCCATGGTCATGAGCACCCCCTACCTGATCCTGGTGCGGCCTGGCCTGCCGATCCGCAGCATCGCCGATCTGGTGCAGGCCGCGCGCAGCACGCCGGGCGGCATCCCCCTGGGCAATTCCGGTGTCGGCTCCATGCCGCATCTGGTCGCGGCGCGTTTCGCCGCGGCGGCCGGCGTGCCGATCCAGCACGTCTCCTATCGCGGCGCCGCGCAGGCGACCGCGGATGTGATCGGCGGCACGCTGCCCGGGCTGGTGGACAGCCTGACCGCGGCCTCGGCCAATATCCGCTCCGGCGCGCTGCGGCCGCTGGCGCATAGCTGGCCGGACCGCGTGTCGGAATTCCCTGGAATCCCGACCTTCCGCGAAAGCGGCTACCCCGATCTCGTGGTGGATGGCTGGTCCGGCATCGCGGCGCCCGCGCGCACGCCGCGCCCCATCCTGGAGCGCCTGGCGGCGGTGATCCGCGAGAGCCTGGCCGCGCCCGAGGTGGTGCGCCGCTACGCTGAGACGGCGACGGCGCCCGGGCGGCTCTTCCTCGACGATGCGCAGCGATTCGTGCGGGAGGAGCTGACCGTCTGGACGCCGATCATCCGCGCGTCCGGCGCGAGCGTGGAATGAGGCTGCGGCGGCCTACGCCGCCTCGCTCTCCGCCCGGCGGGCGTGCTTCTTGCGCTCATGCGGGTCGAGGAAACGCTTACGCAGGCGCACCGCACCAGGCGTCACCTCGACGAGTTCGTCGTCCTCGATATAGGCGATCGCCTGTTCCAGCGACATCCGCCGCGGCGGCACCAGCAGCAGCGCCTCGTCCTTGCCGGCGGCGCGGATGTTGGTGAGCTTCTTCTCCTTGATCGGATTCACGTCGAGGTCGTTGTCGCGCGAATTCTCGCCGAGGATCATGCCCTCATAGACCTTCTCGCCCGGGTTCACGAAGAGCGTGCCGCGTTCCTGGAGGTAGAACAGCGCATACTGGATCGCTTCCCCATGTGCATTGCTGATCAGGGAGCCGTTCCGCCGCCCCTCGATCACGCCGGCCCAGGGCTGATAGCCCGCGAACAGCCGGTTCATGATGCCGGTGCCCCGCGTGTCCGTCAGGAACTCGCCGTGGTAGCCGATCAGGCCGCGGCTCGGGATGATGAAGGTGATGCGCGTCTTGCCGCCGCCGGACGGGCGCATGTCCTGCATCACGCCGCGGCGGATCGACATCTTCTCCACGACGACGCCCGTGTAGGCGTCGTCCACATCGACGAGCACTTCCTCGAAGGGCTCTTCCCTTTCGCCCGTCTCGGGATTCTCACGCGTCAGCACGCGCGGCCGGCCGATGGTGAGCTCGAAGCTCTCGCGGCGCATGGTCTCGATCAGCACGCCGAGTTGCAGTTCGCCGCGGCCCGCGACCTCGAACGCGTCCACTTCCTCGGACACCTTCACCTTGATGGCGACGTTGCCCTCGGCCTCCTTCATCAGCCGGTCGCGGATCTGGCGCGAGGTGACCTTCTTGCCCTCGCGGCCGCCGAGCGGGCCGTCATTGATGCGGAAGGTCATGGCGAGGGTCGGCGGATCGACGGGGATCGCGGCCAGCGGCTCGGTCACTTCGGGTGCGCAGACCGTGTCGGGGATGGTGCCGTTCTCGAGGCCGGCGATGGCGATGATATCGCCCGCTTCCGCGGTCTCGACGCCGACGCGCTCCAGCCCGCGGAAGGTCAGCAGTTTTGTGAGTCGCCCCGTCTCCACCAGCGTGCCGTCGGCGCGCAGGATCTTGACGGGCATGTTCACCCGCGCCGTGCCCTGCTCGATGCGCCCGGTCAGGATGCGGCCGAGGAAGTTGTCGGCCTCCAGGATGGATGCCGTCATGGCGAAGGGCGCGGTCGCGTCCTTGCCCGGCGCCGGCACATGGCGAAGGATCAGGTCGAACATCGCGGAGAGGTCCTTGCGCGGCCCCTCCATGCTGTCATCCGCCCAGCCCTGGCGGCCGGAGGCGAAGAGCGTGGGAAAATCCAGCTGCTCGTCGGTCGCGCCGAGCGCGGCAAACAGGTCAAAAACCTCGTCATGCACCTCGTGCGGCCGCGCATCCTGGCGGTCCACCTTGTTGATGACGACGATGGGGCGCAGCCCGCGCGCCAGCGCCTTGCCCACCACGAACTTCGTCTGCGGCAGCACGCCCTCGGCGGCATCGACCAGCACGATGGCGCCATCCACCATGGACAGGATGCGTTCCACCTCGCCGCCGAAATCGGCGTGGCCGGGCGTGTCCACGATGTTGAGCTTGTGGCCCTCCCACTCCACCGCCGTGCATTTGGCGAGGATGGTGATGCCGCGCTCGCGTTCCAGGTCGTTGCGGTCGAGCGCGCGCTCGGCCACCTGCTGGTTGGCGCGGAAGGCGCCGGCCTGCGCCAGCAGCTTGTCCACCAGCGTGGTCTTGCCGTGGTCGACATGGGCGATGATGGCGACGTTGCGAAGGTCCATGGGGAGGGCCCGATCCGGAAGCCGCAAAGCGCCACGCCCGGCCTCCGTTCCATCGGGGGCGGGCGTGGCGCTGTGGGCAGTCAGTGATGTTGCGGCGCACACATAGGCCCTCGCCCCGGCAATGGCGAGGGCTTTTCGCGCAACCCAGACCCTACCGGACGATGACGGTGGTGCCCCCGGATCCACCCGGGACCACGACGGTCGAACCACCCTGCATCGGGCCATAGTCCATGTCGCCCGTCGCCGAGGTGCCGCGGCGCATCGCGTCCATCGCGGTCTGGATGCGCTGGCGCGCCGCCACCCGGTCACCCCGCACGACGGCCTGGCGGGCCTCGGCGATATCGGCGGTGACACCGCCGATCGCCGGCGCGCCGATGCGGCTTGCGTCGATGGAACGCGACAGCAATCGCGTCTCCGCGCGTTCCAGCAGCTCGTTCGCGAGCATGTTGTTGCCGCGGCCGAGCGCGCCGTCGGCCTGCTGCAGCAGGCTGGGCGCATCCTGCCAGTCGGTGGCGCCTTCCATCCTCTCGGCGAGCCGGTTCTGACCGTACCAGGACCCGACTGCGCCATAGCCGGACTCCCGGCCTGACTGCGCACTGGCTGGGGCCAGGGGCATCGCGATAAGGGTGAGACCGAGCGCTCCGGTCGCGAAAAGGGACTGTCGAAGGATCATGCCTGCCTCCGCTGCGAGGGGGGCGCACAGCGCGGCTGCGCGCCCTGATGCCGTGGAAACGGCAGCCCGCGCTGCGGGTTTCCGCCTCATGCCAGCGGCCGATTGCTTTGCCCGCCGGTATCAGGCAGCCAGCGGGGAGAACCCGGCAGGTTTGACAAGGGAAAGCAACGATCCACGGCCGCACCGCCAGGATGCAAGGCGCGCCTCGGCTCCCGGCAGGCCTCCCCATCCCCATGCACGGAAACCCCCCGCGCGGCGTTGCGGGGTGGGGGGCTATCCCAGCGTGGCGGCAACGCCGGACGGGCGCATGGACACCAAGGCCGTGAGGTCGGCCTGCGGCCGGGCGCCGAAATGTGAAATCGCCTCGGCCGCCGCGACCGAACCCCAGCGCGCGCATTCGGGGAGCGGCAGGCCGCGGGCCAGGCCGGCCAGCACACCGGCGGCATAGGCGTCGCCCGCGCCCGTGGTGTCCACCACCCGCGTCGGTACGGCGCCCACGGCATGGCTCTCGGTACCCGAGAATACGATGCTGCCGCGCTCGCTGCGCGTCAGGGCGACGAGGCCGGTATCGCCGCGGGCGGCCGCCGCGGCCGTGGCGAAATCCTCGGTCTCGTAGAGGGCAAGGATCTCCTGCTCGTTCGCGAAGAGAATGTCCGCTTCCGCGCGGATGAAGGCCAGGAAGGCGTCGCGGTGGCGCTCCACGCAGAAGCGGTCGGACAGCGTGATGGCGATCTTCCGCCCGGCCTCGTGCGCGATGCGTGCGGCCTGGCGGAAGGCTTCCTGCGCATGGGGCGGATCGAAGAGATAGCCTTCCAGGTAGGTGATGTCGGCGGCACGGATCGCCTCGGCGTCCAGGTCCTCCGGCCCGAAGGAGACGCAGGCGCCGAGATAGGTGTTCATGGTCCGCTGCCCGTCCGGCGTCACGAAGATGAGGCAGCGCGCGGTCGGCGCGCCGCCCGCGAGCGGGGGGGTCGGGAAATGCACGCCGGCGGCGGTGATGTCGTGGCGGAAGACATGGCCGAGCGGGTCGTCGGCGACCCTGCCGAGACAGCCAACCGCAGCCCCGAGCGCGGCGGCGGCGGCGCAGGTGTTGGCCGCGCTGCCGCCGCTCGATTCCAGACCCGGCCCCATCGCCGCGTAGAGGCCGTCGGCATCCTCCATGCCGATCAGGCGCATGCCGCCCTTGGGCATGCCCAGGCGTTCGATCTCGGCATCCTCGGCGCGGGCCTGCACGTCCAGGATGGCATTGCCGATCCCGAGGATTTCGAGCTTCCCGATGGCCATGGCCTGCGCACTCCGCATCGGGGCCACGGCGATGCGGCCCTTGTCGCGGCCATAGCCCCGGCCAATCCTCGGGGCAACATGCTCCACTCCCTGCTTCTGGCCGTGCGCCAGCTCGACGATCCCGCCATCCGCGCGCCACTGGTCAAGGGCGCGCTGGGCTCGGCCCTGGCCCTGGCCGGGCTGGTGGCGCTCAGCGCATCCGGGCTGACCTGGCTGGCCGCAGGCCAGGCCGGCTGGGTGGCGACCATCGCGCCCTGGCTCGGCGGCATCGCGGGCCTGTTGATCGCCTGGTGGCTCTTCCTGCCGATCACGATTGCGATTGCCGGGGCCTTCGCGGGCGATGTCGCGGCGGCGGTGGAACGCCGGCACTACCCCGGTCTCCCGCCACCGCAGGGCGCGACAGCGGGGGCACAGCTGGTGTGGTCGGTGGGTTTCGGGCTGAAGATGCTCCTGCTCCAATTGCTGCTGCTGCCGCTGCTGCTCATTCCGGTCTTCGGCTTCGCCCTGGCGCTGATCCTGTCCTCGCGCCTGCTCGGCAACGGGATGTTCGAGGGCACCGCCCAGTTCCGGATGAGCGTCGCCGAGGCCAAGGCCTTCCGCAGGCGCCGCACGGGAGAGGTCTGGGTCCTCGGGATGGTGCTGGCCCTGATCGGGCTGGTGCCCCTGCTGAACCTGCTGGTTCCCGTGCTGGGACCGGCGGCAGCGGTCCATCTGCTGCACCGCTCTGCAGGCGGAAACAGCGGAGAATTGAGGGGATAAGCCCGCCCGGCGTGTTGTGGCCCCCGCCTCGCGGTGCTAGCCGAAAGGCGTCAGGGGCATGGCGCCAAGGGAGACGCCGCCCCGCAACATCGCACCAGATCAGGGGGACTGAGATGTCGCTGTTCCGTCGCAAGGACGAAGCCACCACGCCGGGCGGTGCTGCCCCTGCCGGGCCCGCCACCGTGCCGACCGCCCGTGATCCGGAGCTGGCCGTGCCGCCCTTCCGTCCCGGAGCGGCCGCGCCCGCCTTGACGCCCGTTACCGCCGCCACGCCGCCCAAGCCGGGTGCTGCGCCGGCCGCCCCC
>JAYRQX010000179.1:0-3390 GCA_041910415.1 Acetobacteraceae bacterium
AAGGGACGCGGGCTGGACGCAGCGCGGCGCAGCGCCTTGAGTGTGGCGATGACAGGCGGCAGCATCACGCGTCTTGGTGCGGCGCGGTTGCCCGACGGGCGACGCACCGAATCCTTCCTGCTGCGCCACGGCGCCGTGGAGATGGTGGTGGATCGCTACGGCGCGCGCATCACGGCCTGCCGTGTGCATGGCGTGAGCGTGGTGCTGGGCCATGACGCCATCGAGGACTATGTCGGCGAAGGCGGGTGCCTCGGCGCTACCATCGGCCGCTACGCGAACCGGATCGCGGCTGGCCGCTTCGTGCTGGACGGCGTGGCGTACGGCATCCCCGCCAACAATGGGCCGAATGCGCTGCATGGCGGGCCGGTCGGCTTCGATCGCGCCGTGTGGCGCGTGGAACAGCTCGGCGCCTCGGCCGAGGACGGTGTGCGCCTGGCCCATCGCAGCCCCGATGGCGACCAGGGCTTTCCCGGCGCGCTGGATGTGACGGTCCGCTTCACGCTCGGCGCCGATGGCGGCCTGGGCATCGCCTATGCCGCCCGATGCGACCGCGCGACGGTGCTGAACCTCACGAACCACACCTATTTCAACCTGGACGGCGAGGGCGCGGGCGATGTGCTGGACCACGTGATCCGGATCGAGGCCGATGCCTTCACCCCCGTCGACGCCTCGCTGATCCCGACCGGGGAAATCCGCCGGGTCGCCGGTACGCCCTTCGATTTCCGCACCCCGCAACGCATCGGCGCGCGCATCGCGGCGGATGACGACCAGATCCGGCTTGCCCGCGGCTACGACCATAATTTCGTCCTGCGCGGCGCCCCCGCCTTGCGCCTGGCCGCGCAGGTGACGGCGCCGCGGTCGGGCATCACGCTCGATGTGCTGACGACGGAACCCGGGGTGCAATTCTACACCGGCAATGCGCTCGGTGCCGGGCAGAGGGCGCGCGCCGGGGGACCGCTCTCGCCGCGCGCCGGCTTCTGCCTGGAGACGCAGCATTTCCCGGATGCGCCGAACCACCCGGGCTTTCCCTCCTCCGTGCTCCGGCCCGGCCAGATCTTCGCCTCCTCCACCCTCTATCGCTTCACCCGTTAGCGCCGTTCTGACCGCTCCCGGAATCGACCGGCTTCGTATCTTCGCCTCCGGGCGACAATTGTGATGAGACTTGGTGGAAACCGTTGTGGCATGCAGAGCGGCGAGGGGATTCGGGAGCAGACGGTGTCCGGAGACGTGCAGGCGCGCATCGCCGCGCTGGAGTGCGAGATCGCGCAGCTGCGCGAAAGCCTGATCGCCGCGCAGGGCGAGGCGCTCTATGCCGGCCAGATCGCGCCGATGGTCCTTTCTGCGGTCACCGCCGGGCAGGGGGCGATCTCGCGCGAGCGTGCGCGGGAGCTGATCGACCTCGCCCTGCTGCATTTCGAGGAGGCGCAGGCCCGCATGCCCGGGGTGTGCGCCGCGCTCCGCTACGCCTGCGACCGCTTCACGACAACGCTCGCGAACCTGGCCGAACCCGGCACGGCCCCGCAGGATCTCGGCGTCGCAGGCTGACATCGCGCCGGGGGTTACCGCGCAGGCGCGACGGTCCTATCCTGGCAACGATCCGCGGGAGGATGAGGGCGAGATGGCGCCCGGCGCCGGCGGAGGACAGAGCGGATCGCCCGGTGCGTGCGCATAAGTGGTTGTTGATCGCGCTCGGCGCGATGTACGTGCAGCAGACCTTCGCCTCGCTCGGTCGCGTGCTGCCGCCGGTGATCGCGCCGGCGATCCTGTCGGACCTCGCGCTCGATCCCTCCTGGCTCGGCCTCTACGTTGCCTTCAACTCCCTGGCGGCGCTGCTCTTCCAGCTCGGCTGCGGCAGCTTCATCGTGAGCCAGGGCGCGCTGCGCATGAGCCAAGCGGCGCTTGCCATGCTGGCCATCGGCCTGGTCGCGGCGGCCTTCGCGCCGCCGCTGATTCTGTTCGCGGTCGCCGCCATCATCGGCGGCGGCGGCACGGCGGTCTCCACGCCGGCGAGCTCGCATCTGCTCGGTCGCTACTCGCCGCCGCGCCTGACGCCACTGGTCTTTTCCATCAAGCAGACCGCGGTGCCGACGGGCCTGTTGCTGGCCGGCATCCTCGGGCCCTGGATGGTAGAGGCGACGGGCTGGCGCGGCGCGATGATCGGAGCGGGCGTCGCGGCCTTCGCCTTCGCGGTGATGCTGGAGCCGCTGCGCGGCGCGTTCGATGCCGACCGCAAGCCCGGCCACAGCTTCCGCCTCTCGGACTTCCACACCACCATCGCGACGGTGCTGCGGCAGCCCGACCTGCGCACCATAGCCATGGCCTGCTTCGCCTATAACGGGTTGCAGACCGTCTTCACCTCCTACTTCGTGGTCTATCTCACCTCGCTCGACCATGGGCTTGCGACGGCGGGCTTCGTCTTTTCCGTCGCCATGGTGGTCGCCGTGCCGGGGCGCATCCTGTGGGGATGGCTCAGCAGCTACCGCATCTCGCCGCAGGCCATGATGGAAGGGCTGGCGCTCGGCATGGGGATCTGCGCGGCGCTGGCCGGATTGTATGACGCGCAGTGGTCGCTGGTGCTGGTCGGGCTGGTCGCGACGGGGCTCGGGCTCACCGCCATGTCCTGGCACGGCGTGCTGCTGGCCGAGACGGCGCGGCTGGCGCCGGAGGGCAAGCGCGGCTCGGCCACGGGCGGCGTGCTGTCCTTCGGCCAGGTCGGCGGCCTCGCGCTGCCCATGATCTACGCCCTGCTGCTGCATTTTACCGGCAGCCATGGCCTGGGCTTCGCGGTCTGCGGCGTGCCGGCGCTGCTGGTCTTCGTCGTGCTGATGCGGCGGCGTCTGGCGCGATAGCGCGCTCCTGCCCTAGCCTGCCGGGAAAGCGAACCGCGTCCGGGAGTCCTGTCGATGACCCGCATCCTCGCCATGCTGCTTGCGCTCGTCGCGCTGCCGGCCTCCGCGCAGCACTTGCGCATCGGCATCGTCTCGGACCCCGACGTGCTGGACCCCACGCTCTCGCGCTCCGTTGCCGCGCGCCAGGTCTTCGCCGCGCTCTGCGACAAGCTGGTGGACATCAACGAGCGGCTGGAGATCGTGCCGCAGCTCGCGACCGCCTGGCGCTGGGACGACAATGGCCGCGCGCTGGTGCTGACGCTGCGCGACGGCGTGCGTTTCCACGACGGCGCGGTGCTGGATGGCGAGGCGGCCGCGATCGGCCTGCGCCGGCATATCGAGACATCGGGCTCCACGCGCCGGGGCGAGATGGGGCCGGTGCGCGAGATCGTCGCGACCGGCCCGCGCGAGGTGACGATCAGGCTGTCCGAGCCTTTCGCGCCGCTGCTGGCGGCGCTGACGGATCGCGCCGGCATGCTCGTCTCCCCGCGCCAGGCGCAGG
>JAYRQX010000180.1:0-3808 GCA_041910415.1 Acetobacteraceae bacterium
CGGTCGGCAGCCTTGTCCACAAAGCGCTTCTCGGTGACCGGCACGTACATCAGGGAACGCCAGCCCGGCAGGTCGCGGTTCATTGGGGGGGATGCTCCTTGCACCAGTGCGCGGCGATGTCGGCGCGGCGCGCCACCCAGATCTCTTTTCGTGTCCCGATCCAATCCAGCAGCTTCGCAAGGCCCGCGGCACGGCCGGCCTGGCCGATGATGCGGTTGTGCAGGCCGAAGGAGAGGAAGCACGGCGGGTCTTCGTTCAACGCGCATTCGATGGCGTTGCGCATGTAGGCAATATACTCGTCGCCTGACGTCATGCCCTGGCGCGGGAAGCGCACGTCGTTGTGGGTGATGGAGTACGGCACCACCAGGTGGTCGCGGCCGTTCACCTTCACCCAGTACGGCAACTCGTCGTCGTAGGAATCGCTGTCATAGGCATAGCCGAGCTCGGCGCAGATGCGGCGCGTGTTCTGGGACGGCGCGTAGCGGCAGTACCAGCCCTGCGGCCGCTGGCCCGTGCAGCGCTCGATGATCGCGGTGGCCTCGCTGATATGGGCGCGCTCCGTCGCCTCGTCCATCGCGTGGTGCATTTCCCAGCGCAGGCCGTGGCCGGCCACGTCCCAGCCCGCCTCGCGGATCGCGGCGCAGACCTCCGGGTTGCGCTCCAACGCTCTGGCCACGCCGAAGACCGTGCAGGGCAGGCCGCGGCGCGTGAAGATTCGATGCAGGCGCCAGAAGCCGACGCGGCTGCCGAACTGGAACATGCTCTCGGCCGCGAGGTCCCTGCCCTTCACGGGCGCGGTCGAGCCTTCCGTCAACCCCACCTCGCTCGCGGGATCGCCGTCGGGCACGGCGAACTCGCCGCCTTCCTCGTAGTTGTTGACGAAGTTGATGGCGACATGTGCGCCGCCGGGCCAGCGCGGGTCGGGCGGGTTGCGGCCATAGCCCACGAAGTCGCGGATGCGCCCGTTGATGACGTCGTTCATGGCAGCATCTCCGATCCCGGCACGACGCCCTTGGGCAGCGTCGCCACATGACGAAAAATCTCACCGGGCCGCGCGATCCACAGCCTGTCCCGGTGGTCCAGGATGTGGTGCAGCGCATCGCGCAGCGCGCGCAGGCGGAAGGGCTGGCCGACGATGAAGGGATGCAGGACGATGCTCATCACGAGAGGATATTTCTTCGATGTCTCCAGCATCTCGTCGAACTGGTCCACGATCATCTCGGCGAATTGCCGCCCCGTATGCTGGCGGAAGACCTGGGCCGGGCTGTCGTTCAGCTCGATCGAATAGGGCACGGACAGGATCGGGCCCGCGCGCGTCGCCATCCAGAAGGGCTGGTCGTCCGCCGGCCAGTCCATGACGTAGGAAAATCCTTCCTCCCTCAGCAGGTCGAGCGTGACGCCGGACTGCGCGATATAGGGCCCGAGCCAACCCTGCGGCGCGACCCCCGCATGCTTCACGATCCCGTCGCGGCTCTCGGCGATCAGGCGGCGCTCGTCCTCCTCCCACATCCCATCCTGGCGCTCGGCATTGGTGCGGCCATGGCCCACGAACTCATCGCCCCGCGCCTGCAGCGCCGGCGCGATCTCCGGACACATGTCGAGCACGAGCGTGTTCACATTGTGCGCCGCCGGCAGCTCCAGCTCGTCGAGCATGTCCAGCATGTTCCACAGGCCCACGCGATTGCCGTAGTCGCGCCAGGCATAGTTGCGCTGGCCTTGCGGCGCGGCGGCGCCGGTGCTGTCCGATCCCATGCCGGCCCGATAGGCGAAGGCCTCGATGTTGTTCGTCACATGCAATGCCAGCCGCGCGCCACCAGGCCATTCATAGGTCGGCCTGCTGCGGATGGCCGAATGGGCGTAGCGCCCGTGTCCCGGTAGCTTCATCGCGATCCCCCGCGTCCCGCGCGGAACGCTAGACCGGCCCGCCGCGGCTGTGAACGCCATGGCCCCGCTTGCGGCGCGCGCCCGTGTCCGTAGCATCCCTCCCGGAATCAGGACGGAGACGACGCATGGCCGGCTGGAGACTCGACCCGCAATTCATGACGGCCTGGATGGATGCCGCGGCGCGCGACCCTGTCCTGCCCGGCCAGATCGCCCATGCGCGCTTCGCCTTCGGGCTGGAACAGGATGGCGTGGGGCCCGTCTTCGCGATCGCCGATGGCCGCGTGGGCCGCAGCGGCGGCACGCAGCCGGATTTCACGCTCTCCGCGCCCACCGCCATCTGGGACCGCTACCTGGAACCCGTCCCGCCCCGGCACCATCACAACCTCTTTGCCATGCGCGCGCGGGTGCCCGAATTCGCGATCCAGGGCGAGGAATTGCGCTTCGTCCAGCACTGCCACATCGTGCGCCACCTGCTCGATATCGGGCGCTGGCTCATGCGGGGCCATGCGGCGCCCGCGCCGGCCTCGCTGCGCCCGCGCCTGCCGGCCGATGCCCCGGTGTCGCCGCCCGCCGGGATCGAGGGACGCTATGTCACCGTCCCGGCCGGCGACGGCGACTACGCGATCTATTCGGAATGGCATGGCAGCGGGCCCACCATCCTCTGCCTGCACACCGCGGGGTCCGATTGCCGGCAATTCCATCGCCTGATGGCCGAACCCGCCATGGCCGGATGGCGCATGGTGGCGCTGGACCTGCCCTGGCACGGCAAGAGCCCGCCGCCGGCGGGCAGCGAGCCGCGCAGCTGGCGGCTCGACACCGAGCTCTATGTCGAGCTCATCATGGGCTTCGTGACGGCGGCGGGGCTCGAACGGCCCGTCGTGCTCGGCGCGTCGATGTCGGGCGAGATCTGCCTGGAACTCGCGCTCCGCCATCCCGAGAGCTTCCGCGCCATCATCGCCTGCGAGGCGACGGACCACATCGCCGGCCGTCGCACGAGCTGGTCCGACCATCCGCAGGTGAACCAGGCGATTTTCGTGCCCGAATGGGTCGAAGGCCTGATGGCGCCCGACAGCCCCGCCGAATGCGCGACCGAGATCTGGTGGCAGTACAGCCAGGGCGGGGCGGCGACCTTCGCCGGCGATATCCATTTCTATTCCGGTGAGTGGGACGCGCGCGACCGCGTGCACAGGATCGACACGTCGCGCTGCCCGCTCTTCATGCTGACGGGCGAGTACGACTACTCCGCAACCTGCGAGGCCTCCGAAGCGACGGCGGCCAAGATCAAGGGCGTGCAGTACCGGCGGATGGATCGCATGGGCCACTTCCCCTTCGCGGAGAATCCGCGCCGGTTCCTGGATTTCCTCGCCCCGATCCTGGATGGGCTGCGCGCCAATTAATCCGGGCTGATATTGGCCGCGCGCACCACCGGCTCCCAGCGCGCGTATTCCTCACGGACAAAGCGGTCGGTCTCCTCGGGGGTCGAGGGGATCGGCTCGCTGCCGATGTCGGACAGGCGCTGACGCACCGCGGGCACGGCCAGCGCGTCCCGCGTCGCCTCGCTCATCGCCCGCAGGATGGCGGCCGGCGTGCCTGATGGGGCAAAGAAGCCGGTCCAGGACCGCACGGCGTAATCCTGCACGCCCTGCTCCTGCACGGTCGGGATGTCGGGTTTGATGCTGACGCGCTCGGCCGTGCAGACGGCGATGATCTTCACGCGGCCGTCCTGCGCCGCCGGCAGGATGGTCGGCAGGTTCATGAAACCGAGCTTGATCGTGCCGGAGACCAGGTCCGTCAGGCCCGGCCCGCCGCCGCGATAGGGCACATGCGTCATGTCGAGCCCCGTACGAAGCCGGAACAGCTCGCCCGCCAGGTGGTTCGAGGTGCCGACGCCCGAGGAGCCATAGCCCACGCCGTTCCGCTGCGC
>JAYRQX010000181.1:0-2123 GCA_041910415.1 Acetobacteraceae bacterium
GCAGGGACGGTTCCATGGAGCCGCTCGGCACGATGAAGACATCATACCCCGCGCCCACCCAGGTATCCGGCATGACCCCCGCCAGCAGCGCGGCCCAGAGCGGCAGCGCATACCAGCGCCGCGGCCAGGGCAGCGGCGCCGGCGCGCGGCGGATGGCGCGCAGCGCGAGCACCGTGGCCACGACATGGCTGGCGATCGAGGCGCCGAAGAGCGCCGCCAGCGCGCCGATGGTATCGGGCGGCGCGAAGGTCAGCAGGGCGCTTTCGGCCACCAGCAGCGCCGCGAAGACGCCCACGACCGGCCAGGATGCGCCGGCCTGGATCAGGCCCAGCGGCGGCAGGGCGAGCGTCAGCAGGCCGATCCAGGCCGTCCGCAGCCGCCGCATGCCGATGATCCCCCTTGCCGGACTCGGCGCGCATCTGGCCGTGTCGGCATGGCTGGTGTAAAGCCCGGCCCCTTTCGAACGAAGCACGAACACGATGCCCGACGACATCATTCCGAAGCCGGATGGCGGCCAGTACCGCGAGACCACGCTCACCGAGGCGCTGTCCGAGCGCTACCTCGCCTATGCCATGTCCACCATCATGTCGCGCTCGCTGCCCGATGTGCGGGATGGGCTGAAGCCGGTGCACCGGCGGCTGCTCTGGGCGATGCACCAGTTGAAGCTGGACCCCGAGGGCGGCTTCAAGAAATGCGCGCGCATCGTGGGCGACGTGATGGGCAAATACCACCCGCACGGCGACAGCAGCATCTACGAGGCGCTGGTCCGCCAGGCGCAGGAATTCGCCGCGCGCTACCCGCTGGTCGATGGCCAGGGCAATTTCGGGAATATCGACGGCGATAACGCCGCGGCCATGCGCTACACCGAGGCGCGGCTCACGGATGTTGCCCAGGCGCTGCTCGAAGGCATCGAGGAGAACGCCGTCGATTTCCGCCCGACCTATGACGGGGAGGAGCGCGAGCCCGTCGTCATGCCGGCGGCCTTCCCGAATCTTCTCGCCAATGGCGCCGCAGGCATCGCGGTGGGCATGGCGACGTCGATCCCGCCGCACAATGCGGGCGAGCTCTGCGGCGCGGCGCTGGAACTGATCCGCAACCCGGCGGCGACGACCGCCGACCTGGTGAAGCACGTGCCCGGCCCGGATTTCCCGACCGGCGGCATTCTCGTGGAATCGAAGGACGCGATCCTCGACGCCTACGAGACCGGCCGCGGCGGCTTCCGCATGCGCGCGAAATGGGAGCGCGAGGCGCTGAAGAACGGCACCTGGCAGGTCGTCGTCACCGAGATCCCCTACCAGGTCCAGAAGGCCAGGCTGATCGAGCAGATCGCGCAGCTGATGGACGAGAAGAAGCTTTTGTTCGTCGGCGACGTGCGCGACGAGAGCACGGACGTGGTGCGGCTGGTGCTGGAGCCGAAGTCGCGCACGGTGGATCCCGCCGTGATGATGGAGACGCTGTTCCGACAGACCGCGCTGGAAAGCCGCTTCCCGCTCAACATGAACGTGTTGGACGCCGACCGCACGCCGCGCGTGATGGGGCTGAAATCCGTGCTGCGGGCGTGGCTGGACCACCGCCATGTCGTGCTGGTGCGACAGACGGAACATCGCCTCGCCGCGATCGCGCGGCGGCTGGAAATCCTCGACGGCTACCTGATCGCCTATCTCAACCTGGACGAGGTGATCCGCATCATCCGCACGGAGGATGAGCCCAAGCCCGTGCTGATGGCGCGCTTCGAACTGACCGACCTGCAGGCGGAATCCATCCTCAACATGCGGCTGCGATCCTTGCGCAAGCTGGAGGAGATGGAGATCCGCAAGGAACACAAGAAACTCAGCGCGGAGCAGAAGAAGCTGCAGGGGCTGATGAAGTCCGAGGGCAAGCGCTGGGACGCGATCGCCGAGGAGATCGAGGAGACGCGCAGGCGCTTCGGCGACGGCGCGCTCGGCAAGCGTCGCACCGTCATGGGCGAGGCCCTCGCCGCGACGGTGGTGGACGAGAGCGCGTTCGTCGAGCGCGAGAACATCACCGTCATCCTGTCCGAGAAAGGCTGGATCCGCGCGCTGAAGGGCCACATCGCCGAGGACCAGGAGCTGCGCTTCAAGGAAGGCGACGGGCTGCACACC
>JAYRQX010000182.1:0-7080 GCA_041910415.1 Acetobacteraceae bacterium
AGAGCTGGTCATAGACGAAGAAGCCGTGGTTGCGGACGAAGGCCGCGGTCGAGTTCACGGGATCGAGGCTCGTCAGGTCGTTGATCAGCACGATGCGCAGCGTGTCCTGGCGCGACTGCGCGGCGGCGCCCAGCGGCAGCAGGCCCAGCAGGGCGGCGGCGAAGGCGCCCAGGCGGCGCCGTCCGGTGGTCTTCATCGGGGGGATCTCCCAGTCTCGTTGCGCCCATGATGCCACGGGCAGGGGCTTTCGCAATGCACAAGCGCCGGTTGACGCGCCCGCGCACCGGGCCGAGATTCCGGCCCGATCCAGACGAGGACCCCGCCGCATGAATGTCGTCACCCCAGCCGCGCGCACCGCCATGACCGAGGAGGAATGGCAGATCCGCTGCGACCTCGCCGCGCTCTACCGCCTGGTCGCGCATTTCCGGATGACGGACTTCATCTACACGCATCTGAGCGCGCGCGTGCCCGGGCCGGAGCACCATTTCCTCATCAACCACTACGGCGTGCATTTCCACGAGATGCGAGCGTCCGACCTCGTGAAGATCGACTGCGACGGCAATGTCGTCGAGGACCTGCCCGAGACGAAGGAGGTCAACGCCGCCGGCTTCTGCATCCATTCCGCCGTGCACATGGCGCGGGGGGACGCGCTCTGCGTCGTGCACACCCACACGGCCGCCGGCATCGCGGTCTCGGCCCAGCGGCAAGGCCTGCTGCCGATCAGCCAGCACGCGCTGAAATTCTACGGCCATATCGGCTACCACGACT
Source organism: Acetobacteraceae bacterium (assembly GCA_041910415.1). GTDB lineage: Bacteria > Pseudomonadota > Alphaproteobacteria > Acetobacterales > Acetobacteraceae > JAYRQX01. The sequence goes on from JAYRQX010000182.1 coordinate 769, forward strand.
ATGAGGGCATCGCGCTCGACCTCGGCGAGCGGACGCGGCTGGTGCGCGACCTCGGCACCCACAGCGCGCTGATCCTGCGCAACCATGGTCTGCTGGTGACGGGGCGCACGATCCCCGAGGCGTTCCTGAACATCTACATGCTGGAACGCGCCTGCCAGGCGCAGATCACGGCGCTCGCCGGCGGCGCGGAACTGGTCTTTCCGCCCGAGGCGGTGCGGCTTCACACGGCGGACCAGTTCAACAGGGGCGAGAACGCGGCGCATCACGCCATGGCCTGGACCTCCGCCCTGCGCCTGATCGAAGGCCAGGGTCCGGACTGGCGGCAGTAAGGGGAGGAAGAGAACCATGACCACCACCGTCATCCGCGGCGCCGATGTCGCCGTCGCCTGGGACGAAACGTCCAAAAGCCACACCTACCTGCAGGACGCGGACGTCGCCTTCGACGGCGGCCGCATCACCTTCGTCGGCCGCCGCTACGCCGGCGAGGCGCAGCAGGAAGTCTCCGGTCGCGGCATGATGGTCATGCCGGGTCTCGTGAACATCCATTCCCACCCATCCTCCGAGCCCATGAACAAGGGCTTCACGGACGAGGTCGGCACGCCCGGCCTCTACAACTCCTCGCTCTACGAATACCTGCCGATCTTCCGGCCGGACCCCGAGGCCGTGCATGACTGCGTGCGCGTCGCGATCTCTGAGCTCCTGCTCTCCGGCGTGACGACCCTCGCCGATCTGTCCATCGCGCATCCCGGCTGGCTCGATCTGCTGGGCGAAAGCGGCATGCGCGTCTGCATCGCGCCGATGTTCCGCTCCGCCCGCTGGTTCACGAAAAATGGCCATGTCGTCGAATACGAATGGGACGAGAAGGCGGGCGAAAAGGCCTTCGCCGAGGCGATGACGCTGATCGACCGGGCGGAGCAGCATGAAAGCGGCCGTCTCTTCGGCATGGTCGTGCCGGCGCAGATCGACACCTGCGCGCCCGAGCTGCTGCGCGACAGCTTCGACGAGGCGAAGAAGCGCGGCATCTCCTGGCAGATCCACGCGGCGCAGTCGGTCTCGGAGTTCCATGAGATCACGCGCCGCCACGGCTTCACGCCGATCGGCTGGCTGCACGAGCAGGGCTTGCTGTCGGAGCGCTCCATCATCGGCCACGGCATTTTCCTGGACGACCACCCCTCGACGCGCTGGCACACCGAACGCGACCTGGACGTGATGGCCGAGACCGGCACGACCGTCGCCCATTGCCCGACCGTCTTCGCGCGGCGGGGGATCACGCTGAAGCATTTCGGGCGCTACAAGCGCCGCGGCGTGAACATGGGCATCGGCACCGACACCTACCCCCACAACATGCTCGACGAGATGCGGCTCGTCGCCTATCTCGCGCGCACCCAGGCAACCGACCCGCGCAGCGTGACGACGACCGAGCTGTTCGAGGCCGCGACCATCGGCGGTGCGAAGGCGCTGGGCCGCGACGATATCGGGCGGCTCGCCGCCGGCTGCCGCGCGGACATCGTGCTGGTGGACATTACCCACCCCCGCATGCGCCCCGCGCGCGATCCGGTCCGCAGCCTGATCTACGCGGCGGGCGACCGCGCCGTCGCCGCCGTCTATGTGGACGGGAAGCAGGTCGTCAGGGACGGCGAGGTGCTCACCATGGACTACCGCCAGGCCGCCGAGCATCTGCACGAGGCGCAGAAGCGCGTCGCCGCGAAGGTGCCGGAACGCGACTGGGCGCACCGGAGCGCGGAGAAGATCTCGCCGCCCTCCTTCCGCTGGACGTAGTTACCGCCCGCCGGCGGGCGGGGCGATCTTCGTGAAGTCGCCGAAGCGCATGGAGGGATGGCTGCGGGCGTATTGCGGCGGGAAGGCCGCGTTCGCCCGCAACTGCTCGGCGGCGTGCCACGCCCAGCGCGGGTTGTAGGTCATGCCGCGCCCGAGCGCGATCAGGTCGGCCGCGCCATCCCGCACCGCCTGCTCGGCCGCCTGCGGCGCGTTGATCAGCCCGACCGCCATGGTCGGCAGCCCCGCCCCCTCGCGGATGCGGCGCGCCATCGGCACCTGGTAGCCGGGGCCGAGGTCGATCACCTGGTCCGGGTGGCTGCCGCCCGAGGACGCACAGATGTAATCGACGCCGAGCGGCTTCAGCGCCGCGCAGAAGGCGACGCAATCCTCGAGCGTCCAGCCGCCCTGCATCCAATCGGTCGCCGACACGCGCACGCCCATGGGCTTCTCCTTCGGCCAGGCCGCGCGCATTGCCGCGAAGACCTCGAGCGGATAGCGCATCCGCCCCTCGCGATCCCCGCCGTACTCGTCGTTGCGGTTGTTCGACAGCGGCGAGAGGAAGGAGTGCAGGAAATACCCGTGGGCCATGTGGACTTCGATGAGGTCGAAGCCCAGCGCCTCGGCGCGCCGCGTGGAGGCGACGAAATGCGCCTTGACCTCCGCGAGTCCCTCATGGTCCAGCATGCGCGGCGCCGGGCGTCCCGGATGCGCGATGTCGCCGGGGCCGATCGGCAGCCAGCCGCCCTCCGCCTCGCCCGCATAATGCCCGCCATGCCAGGGCGGCACGATCGAACCCTTGCGCCCCGCATGCGCGAGCTGCACGCCGAGCTTCGCCTGGCCGTGGTCGCGGCAGAAGCGGATGACGCGCGCCAGCGCCTCCTGCTGCGCATCGGTCCAGAGGCCGATGTCGAACAGGCTGACGCGCCCGCGGGGTTCGACCGCCGTCGCCTCGAAGACCAGCAGCCCCGGTCCGGAGACCGCCATGTTGCCGTAGTGCATGAGGTGCCAGTCGGTCGCCTCGTTCGCCGCCGTGGCGGAATACTGCGCCATCGGCGAGACGACGATGCGGTTGTCGAGCGTGAGCCCGCGCATCGCGAAGGGCGAGAAGAGGCGCGTGGACATGCGGACGGTTCCCCTGCGGTCGCGCGCAGTCTGCCGCGACCGCAGCGAAGCGCCAAATGCGTCAGGACGTACGCTTCAGCGTGTAGAAGAGCGGCATGTGCCGCGGCACGTCCACGATGCCCTGCCGATAGGCCGTCGGCTGCTTCCAGCGGCCGGCGGGGACATAGGCCACGTCCTCGAAGGCAGCGAGCTGGAAGTCGCGGCCCATGGCGTTGCGCACCGTGGGATCGGCGGTTTCAAACCACCTGTCGCGGAGCTGTTCCAGCCGCGCGCTGGTCGGCCAGCCCGACCAGGCCGCGGCGCCGTTGCCGCGCAGGCCCAGATGGCCGGCGGGGTCCCACATCTCCATGCCCGGAAGGAAGGTCGTCAGCACGCACCAGCCACCGTCGGAAGGCGCGTTGCGGTTGTTGCGGCGCTGTTGCCAGCCGCCGAAGTCGAGCGCGACGAGATCGACCTCCATCCCCGCGCGGCGCAGCATGTCGGACGCGACTTCCGCCTGCGTGTTGATGTTCTGGGACGGCGGCGCGGTGATGAAGACGACCTTCTCGCCGCGATAGCCGGCGGCCTCCAGCTCCCGGCGGGACCGCGCGGCGTCGCGCGGGCGCGTCATGGCCTCGATTCCCGCGTCGTTCGCCATGGGGGATTCGGGCACGAAGACCCCGACGCGGTCGGTCCACATCTCCCGGCTGGCGCCGGCGACGGCCTGCATGATGGTGGCCTGGTCGATCGCACCCATCGCGGCGCGACGGATCGCCGGGTTGTTGAAGGGCGGCTGCAGGTGGTTGAAGCGGATGATGCCCATCATGCCGGCGGGGTTGTAGTCATCCACCACCACGCGGCGGTCGCGCCGGAGCGTCGGGATCAGGTCGAGGATGGGGTCGTCGTACCAGTCGATCTCGCCGGTGCGCAGCGCGCTGGCGGCGGTCGCGTGGTCCGGCAGGATCACCCATTCCAGCCGATCGAAATGCGCGATCTTCGGCCCCGACGTGAACTCCGGCCGGCCTTGGCGCGGGACATAGCCGTCGAAGCGCTCGTAGAAGACGCGGGAGCCCTGGACGCGCTCGGCGGCGAGGAACCGGTAGGGGCCGCTGCCCACCATCTCCGTCACCTGCCGGCCGGCGGGCGTGATGGCGAGCCGCTCCGGCATCATGACGGGCATGAAGGTATTGGCCTTGCCGAGCGCATTGGGCAGCATCGGGAAGGGCTTCTTCAGGCGGAAGCGGATCTCGCGGTCCGTGGGCGCGGTGAGCTCGTCGGCCGCGGCCATCAGCGTCTGGCCGAAGGCATCCACCGTGCCCCAGCGGCGGATGGAGGCGACGCAGTCGCGCGCCAGCACCGGCGTGTTGTCGTGGAAGCGCAGGCCCTCGCGGAGCGTCAGGCGCCAGACCAGCCCGTCCCGCTCCACCACATGGCCCGCGACCATCTGCGGGTGCGGATTGAGCTGGTTGTCCATGCCGTAGAGCGTGTCGAACACCGCGTTGGCGTGGTGGCGCACGACGAAGGCGGTGGACCAGATCGGATCGACGATGCTGAGGTCGTTGTTGGGGCGGAAGCGCAGCAGGCGCGCGCCCTGGCCGCGCAGTTGCGGCGCGTGCAAGGCCGCGGCGAAGCCCGCCGCGCCGGCCATCAGGTGTCGTCTCTTCATGATCGCTCTCCCGGTTTTTCTGTTTGTATCATGCGCGAATGCGCGCGCCCGTGGGATCGTAGGGCGGCTTGAGCGTGACGGTGGCGTGGACGCGCTCGCAGGCGACCTCGATCTCGTAGCGGCCGGCATGGACGAAGGCCGCGTCCACGCCGTCCTCATGCCCGACATAGCCGAGGCCGATGGCGCGCCCGATGGTGTGGCCGAACATGCCGGAGGTGATGTGCCCCACCATGACGCCGTCCCGCCAGATCGGCTCGTTGTGGTAGAGCAGCGGCGCGGGGTCATCGAGGATGAAGCTGGCCAGGCGCCGCGTGGGTTTCGTCCGGCGCCGGGCCAGCAAGGCCTCGCTGCCGATGAAGCCGCCCGGCTTGTCCCAGGCGACCGCGAAGCCGAGGCCGGCCTGGATGGGGTCGTCCTCGTCCGTGATGTCGTGGCCCCAATGGCGGTAGGCCTTCTCGATCCGCAGCGAGTTGAGCGCGTGGTAGCCGGCGAGGCGCATGCCGTGCGGTGCGCCGGCTTCCATCAGCGCGTCGAACACGCCGGGCGCATATTCGGCGGGCATGTGCAATTCCCAGCCGAGCTCGCCGACATAGGTGATGCGCGTGGCCCAGACGCGGGCATAGGCAAGGTCGATCTCCCTGGCCGTGCCGAAGGGGAAGTCAGTGTTGGAAAGATCCTCCGGCGTCAGCGCCGCCAGAATGTCGCGCGACGTCGGCCCCATCAGGGACAGCGTGGCGTAGGCGGAGCTGGCATCCCAGGCGGCGACGCGCATGTCAGGCGGCAGGTGGTTCTTCAGCCAGCCGAAGTCGCGAAGCTGGGTCGCGGCGGCGGTGACGATGCGGAAGCGGGTGTCGGTCTCGCGCGTGACGGTCAGGTCGGCCTCGATGCCGCCGCGTTCGTTCAGCCATTGCGTGTAGATCACGCGGCCGGGCGCCACGGTCATGTTGTTGGCGCAGATGCGGTTCAGCGCGGCCTCGGCATCGGCGCCTTCGACGATGAACTGCGCGAAGGAGGTCTGGTCGAACAGGCCCGCCGCGTTGCGCACCGCGTGGTGTTCGCTTGCAGAAGCGTCGAACCAATTCTGCCGGCCATAGGCGTATTCGTACTCGGCCTTCGCATCCGCGGGCGCGAACCAGTTGGCGCGTTCCCACCCCGCCACCTCACCGAAGCAGGCACCCTGCGCCGCCAGCTTGTCGTGGATCGGCGAGCGCCGCACCCCGCGCGATGTCTCGGGCTGCCGGAACGGCCAGTGCATGGCGTAGAGCAGGCCGAGCGTTTCCACGGTGCGGTCGCGCAGGTAGCGCGCATTGCGCTGGAAGGGCATGGCGCGGCGGATGTCCACGTCCCACAGATCCATCGGCGGATGCCCGTCCAGGATCCAGTCCGCCAGCACACGCCCGGCGCCGCCCGCGGACTGGATGCCGATGGAGTTGAATCCCGCCGCGACGAAGAAGCCCGGCAGTTCCGGTGCCTCGCCCAGCAGATAGCGGTCGTCCGGCGTGAAGCTCTCGGGTCCGTTGAAGAAGAGACGGATGCCGGTGCGCTCCAGGATCGGCAGACGGCGCGTGGCGGCTTCGATCAGCGGCGCGATGTGGTCGAGGTCATCCGGCAGATGGGCGAAGGGAACATCGGTGGGCGGGCCGCCCATGCCCCAGGGCTTCGCCTTCGTCTCGAACCAGCCGACCAGCAGCTTGCCGGGTTCGGGCTTCACATAGGTGTGGAGGTCGGGGTCGCGCAGCACGGGCAGATCGGGCGGCAGCTCCGGC
>JAYRQX010000183.1:0-10289 GCA_041910415.1 Acetobacteraceae bacterium
CGCCGGAACGCCGCGGCGATGCGCTCGGCCTCGCCTCGGCGGGCGGCTCGATCGGCCAGGCGGCGATGGTGCCGCTGATGCAGTGGGGCATCGCGGATTACGGCACCTCGGGCGCCTTCCTGATGATGGCGGGCCTGCTGTCGCTGACGGTCTTCATCGCCCCGAAGCTCGAATGGAACCCGGCGCCGGGGGCGGCGCGGCACGCGGCGGGGCTCGCGGGGCTCGTGCGCGTCTCGCGCGCGGCGCTCGGCCAGCGCGACTTCGCGCTACTGACCTTGGGCTTCTTCGCCTGTGGCTTCCAGCTCGCCTTCATCACCACGCACCTGCCCGCGCATCTCTCGCTCTGCGGCATGCCGGCGGGGCTGGGGGCGACGGCGCTGATGCTGGTGGGCCTCTTCAACATCCCGGGCTCCTGGGCCTGCGGGCGCATCGGCACCATCATCCGGCCCGAGATCGCGCTCGGCGTCATCTACGCGACGCGCACCGTGCTGGTCGCGCTCTTCGCCATGCTGCCGGTGACGGAATGGGGCACCATCGTCTTCGCGGCCGCCATGGGCTTCATCTGGCTCGGCACCATCCCGCTGACCTCGGCCGCCATCGCGCGGCGCTTCGGTGTCGCCGATCTCGGCGCGCTCTACGGCGTCTGCTTCCTGTCGCACCAGGTGGGCGGCTTCCTCGGCGCCGGGGCGGGGGCGATCGTCTTCGACAGCACGGGCAGCTACGCGGCCTTCTGGCCGATCATGGTGCTGGTGGGCCTGACCGCGGTGCTCGCCAACCTGCTGACGCGGGCGCCGGGGCGCACCGTCGCCGCCTGAATCCAGGGCGATCGCAGAAGGGAAAAAGGCCGGGGGAGTGAACTCCCCCGGTCCCCCTCCTTTCCTTGACGATCAAAAGAAGGAGGGTGCTCGAGCCTGTTCCTCCTTATGCCGAACGACCCTTCGTCCGGGTTAAGGGAGGGAACTGCAGGTGCAAATCGGGGACCCGCATCGGCTTATGCCGAACGTCGTTACGATTTCCCAGCAACGGAACCCATTCGTCGGCACGGTGCTAACAATGATCACCGGTCGCCATATCTCACCGAGCACCCTCCACTACGACTGCCCGCGCTGTACCGCCCACCGAGCTACGACAATCCTCTGGACCTCGGACGTGCCGTCCAGAATGCGGAACAGGCGCGCATCACGGTACAGCCGCTCGACGGCAGAGCCCTGCATGTAGCCTTCGCCGCCATGCACCTGCACCATCCGGTCGGCGACACGACCAAGGGCCTCGGTGGCAAACAGCTTCGCAGCCGCCGCCTCGCCCCCCGCAAGCTCCCCCCGATCACGCTTGCGCGCGAGTTCCAATGCCATGCAGCGCGAAGCCAGGGCATCTGTGGCGCTGTCCGCCAGAAGGGCGGCGACCATCTGGTGCTCGTGCAGCCGCTTGCCGAACTGGCGCCGGCGTTCGGCATGGCGCACACCCTCCTCCACAAGCCGCTCCGCCAGGCCTGCGCTGAGCGCCGCCAAGTGCAGCCTGACCTTGTCGAGACCTGCGAGCGCGGCGCGCAATCCCCCGCCGCGCACGCCCAGCAAGGCGTCCGCGGAAAGCCTCACTTGCTGGAGGCGGACATCCGCCACATGCGCGCCGCGCAGCCCCATCTTGGCTTGCATTGGTAGAACGGAGACGCCCGGGGCTCCCGCCGGCACCGCGAAGGCGCTGATCTCGCCCTCGCCGCTCCGCGCCATGACGACCAGCAATCCAGCCTCCGGCGCGTTGGTCACCCAGCGCTTGATGCCGTCCAGGATCCAGCTTCCGTCGTCTTGAGGCGTTGCAGCGCACTTCAGCGACGCGGCATCGGAGCCAGCCTCGGGCTCGGAAAGGCAAAACGCCGCCACCACGTCGCCGCGCGCCATGAGGGGCAGCCACCGTGCCTGCTGCTCTGCCGATCCCGCATGCAGGATGATCTGCGCGGCCCCGCCGCTGTTCAGCGCGTAGCGGGACCGAAACGCTGGGGCGGCACGCCCCAGTATCAGCATCAGTTCCGCCTCCTCCTCCATGTTCAGGCCCAAGCCGCCATGCGTCTCCGGGATCGAGATGCCGAACAGCCCGGCTTCGCGGATCGCCGCAAGAACGCCGGCAGGCACCTCGTCGGTGATGTCGGTCTCTGCCTCGGCTGGGATCAACACGTCGTCCACAAGGCGGCGGGCGGCGATGAGCCTGGCGGCCTGCGCCGCGTGGTCCCGGATCATCGCAGTTCACCCCCGCGAATGGTGGCCAGCGCATCCAACGCCACCACGCCCTGCCCCGCTGGCAGGACAAGCAGTGGGTTGATTTCCAGCGTCTCCAGCACATCGCTGCGCCGCAGCGCGTAGGACGAGAGTGCGACGATCGCCTCAGCCAGCGCCGCCTCGTCGGCCCTGGGCGTGCCCCGGAATCCGCGCAGCAGGCGGATGCCGCGCAGACGGCCGAGCATCGCTTCGGCATCCTGGCGCGAGACGGGGGCCAGCATGAGTTGCACGTCCTCCAGCGCCTCCGCCGCCACGCCGCCCAGGCCGACCAGCACGGCCGGCCCGAAGGCTGCGTCGTTGCGGATGCCCAGGATCACTTCGGCGACCCCGCGCACCATCGGCTGCACCAGCACGCCTTCGATGCGCGCATCGGGCACGGCAGCGCGCGCAGCGGCGAGAATGCGCGCGCAGACGGTCGCGGCATCCTCCGGCGCCACGTTCAGCGCCACGCCACCGGCATCCGTCTTGTGCGGGATGTCGGGCGACTGGACCTTCAGGACCACGCGGCCGGCGAAATCGCGGGCGGCCTCTGCAGCCTGTTCGGGCGTCCCCACAAGGCGGCTGCGAAGGACAGGGATGCCGGCCTCCCGCAGCAGGCCGAGGGCCTCGTGTTCGGCGAGCGTCCGCGCCGGTCCCGCGCGCAACGGCGTACAGGCTGGATCGGCGGGCGGCACGGCGCGCTGCACGACGCCCGCCAGCGCCGCGACGCAGCGCACCGGATCGGGGAAGTTCGGCACGCCGGCCGCGGCCAGGCTGTCCTTGGCCGCCTCGGCCGTGCCGGGGCGTGGGCACCAGCTGACGACCATGGGCTTGGCGGTGCGCGCCGCTGCCGCCGCGATGGCGCTGGCGACGCTTTCGGCCGCCGTGCCCTGCAGCACGGTCGGCACCACCGCGACCATGTCGGTCAGAGGATCGTCGGTCACCAGGTCGAGCGCCGCGGTCAGCATCTCCGGCTTGCCGATCAACGCCGCGGTGACGTCCACCGGGTTGGCGGCGGAGCCGAAGCCCGGGATCGCCTCGCGCAACCGTGCCGTGGTGTCCTCGGCGAGCGCGTCCACGCTGAGGCCAGCGGGCTCCGCCGCATCGGCCATGGCGACACCCGCGCCACCCGAGACGGTCACGATGGTCAGGCGCGGTCCGGCCGGGCGGCGGCCCTGGGAGAGCACCAGCGCGCGGTCCGCCATCTCCGTGACGCTGGAGACCACGATCATGCCGGCACGTTCCAGCAGCGTGCGCGTCAGCCGCGCATCGGTGGCGAGCGCCGCGGTATGTGCGGCGGCGGCGCGGGCGCCCGATTCCGTCACGCCCGCCTTCCAGGCCAGCACCGGCTTGCCCGCCGCCGCGGCGCGGGCGCCGAGTGCCAGCAGGCGCCGCGGTGCGTCCAGCGCCTCGAAGAACAGGCCGATGACCTTTGTCCGTTCATCCTCGACCAGGGCCTCGGCCAGGTCCAGCACGCCAAGACCGGCGGCGTTGCCCAGCGCGAAGACGCGCGAGAGCCCGACGCCCTGTTCTTCCGCGATGCCGGCGATGCCGAAGCCGAAGCCGCTCTGCGACACCAGTGAGAAGCCGCCCGGCGTCCACTGTCGGTCGTTGAAGGCGGAGGAGAAGCCGGCGAAGACATGCCCCGGCACGTCCATGAAGCCCTGGCAGTTCGGGCCGATCAGCCCGATGCCGTGGCGCGCGGCGATCGCCACCAGTTCATCCTGCGCGGCCCTGTCGCCAACCTCGGCGAAGCCCGAGGAGCACACGACGACGAAGGGCACGCCGGCGGCGCCGCATTCATCGAGCAGCGCGGGAACCCGCGCCGCGGCCGTCATCACCATGGCGATGTCCGGCACCACGGGCAGCGCGGCGATGGCGGGATAGCAGCGCAGCCCCTCGACCTCCTGCAGTCGCGGGTTCACCGGGTAGATTGCCCCGCTGTAGCCGTGCATGCGCAGGAAGCGTTGCGGCAAGGAGGGGATGTCGCCGCGATCGGTCGCACCGAGGATGGCGATGGAGCGCGGCGCCAGCAGGCGGGACCAGTCGCGCGCCATGCTCAGTCGATCCGTGCGCCGGAAGCACGGACGATCGGCTCCCACTTCGCCATCTCGGCGCGGATCAGCGCGGCGAAGGCGTCCGGTCCCTGCGGCCAGGGCTCGGCGCCAGTGGTGCGCATCCGCGCCACGACCTCGGGCACTTCCACCGCGCGCATCACCTCGGCCGAGGCGCGCTGCACGATGGGGGCGGGCGTGCCAGCGGGCGCGACGATGCCGAACCAGACATACATCTCGAACTCGGGCAGCCCGGCCTCGCGCAGCGTCGGCACGTTGGGCAGCGAGGGATGGCGCGTCGTGCCGGTCACGGCGATGGGGCGCAGCTGCCCACCCTCGATCTGCGGCAGCACGTTCGGAACGTTGTCCCATACGATCGGCACATTGCCCGCCACGGCGTCGCTGACGGCGGGCGCGCTGCCGCGGTAGGGCACGTGCTGGATCTGCAATCCGCCGGCCTGCTGCGCGAAGAGCTCCGCCGCCAGGTGTGGCGAACTGCCGATGCCCGAGGTGGCGTAGGTGAGGCGCCCACCCGAGGCACGTGCCCGCGCGATCAGGTCGGCCACGCTGGCGATTCCGCTGTTGGGATTGACCGCCACCATGTTCATCAGCCGCGCGCCGACCGCGATCGGAGCAAAATCCCGCGTCGGATCGTATCCGACATCGGGCTTCAGCAAGCGGTTGAAGACCAGCGTCGAGAGGTTTGCGACGGCCAGCGTGTTGCCGTCCGGCGTGGAGCGCGCGAGTTGCACGGTCACCAGCGCGCCGCCGGCGCCCGGGTTGTTCTGAGTGATGAAGGGCTGTCCGAGCGCCGTGCCAAGCCGGTCGCAGACAAGACGCCCAAAGATATCGTTGAAGGCGCCGGGCGATCCCGGGTTGAGCACGCGCACGGGGCGATCCGGCCAGGTGGCCTGGGCGCGGGCGACATGCGGCGCGGCCAGCACGAGCGGCAGGGCGCCGAGCAGCGTGCGGCGGGTTGCCTGGGTCATTGTCGTTGTCCTCCCGTTCCTTGTTGTCGTGTCTCAGACGAAGCCCGGGCCGGGGATGGCCTTCAGCCGCTGCGCGACGGCCTCGTCCACCTCCACGCCCCAGCCCGGCCCGCCCCGGACGCGCACGCAGCCGTTCGCGTCCAGCACCGGCTTCGCGCTGCACAGCTCGTCGCGGTAGGGATTGTCGATGGCGGCGTCGAATTCGTACCAGGCGCCGTTGTCGATCGAGCCCAGCAGGGCGATGCCGGCGAAGAAGTTCAGCGGGCTCGCCGAGGAATGCGGGCAGAGCGGCAGTTTCCAGGCGGAGGCCATGTTCGCGATGCGCAAGCACTCCGTCGGACCGCCCGACTTTGAGAGATCAGGCTGCAGGATGCCGACCGAGCCGTCCTCCAACAGGCGATGGAATTCGAAGCGGCCGTAGTGGTTCTCGCCCGCCGCGAGCGGGGCGCTGTGGAACATGTCGCGCGCTTCGCGATATGGGCGATGGTCATGCGCGGGGAAGGGCTCCTCCACCCAATAGACCTGCATCTCCGTCAGCACGGGAGCGGCACGGCGGAAATCCTGCAGCGTGTAGCTGCAGTTCAGGTCCACCATGATCGTCAGGTCGGGAAAGGCGCGCCGCACGGCGGTCAGGCGCGCGAGGTCGATGTCCACATTCTCGCCGAAGCGCAGCTTCACCGCGCGGAAGCCCTGCGCAACGAAGCCCGCGACCTCCTGCACCAGGCTCTCAACCGGCTGGAAGCCGAGCGTGATGCCGCCCGCATAGGCGGGGATCGGCCTGTCCGTGCCGCCCATCAACTGCCAGCACGGCATGCCGTAGTAGCGGCCGCGCGCATCCCAGATCGCCATGTCGATGCCGGACAGCGCAATCAGCGTGCCGGCGCCCTGACCGTGGCTGGCGATGTGGCGCGCATAGACGGCGTTCCAGGCATCGACCGGGCTCGCCGCGCTGCGGCCGAGCACGAAATGCGACAGCGTGGTGTTGATGAGGTCGGCGATGGCGGTGGGGCCGCGGCCGTGATGCGCCTCGCCCCAGCCGACGACGCCGCACTCGGTCAGCACGCGCACCAGCACGATGTCGCGCTTGATCGCGGCGCCGATGCCGTGTCGCACCACGCGGCCCTCCGGCACGCGGAAGGAGAGCGGAACGGCGCGGATTTCGCGGATCTTCAGGTCGCGCACGGCGTCGCGGCTGGCGGGGGCGTTCATCAGGCGGTCTCCAGGAGTGCGGTGTGCGGAGTGCGGGCGCGGAGCGGCCAGAGTGCGGCCATCTCATCGGCGGTGCGGAGCAGGCGGGGCAGCAGCGCGTGCATGCGCGCCTCGGTCAGCCAGACGCTGGGGGCGGCGATGCTGACCACGCCGGCGATGGCGCCATCCGATGCGGCGGGGCGGATCGGCGCGGCCATGCCGTTGACGCCCGCCTCGCCTTCCTCAAGCGCCATGCCCCAGCCACGTTCGCGTGTGGCGCGGAGCTCGCTCCGCAATGCCGCGCGGCTTGTGACGGCGCGCGGGCCGACGGGCAGCCCGTCCCGGCCCTGCGTGGCGTACAGGCGGAGCGCGGCTTCTTCCGGCAGGCTGGACAGCCACAGCTTGCCCGTCGCCGTCGCGTGCAGCCGCACCAGGCGGCCCGTTACCGGTTCGTAGCGCAGGCTAGTGCGGGCGCCCTGGGCGCGGGCGACGTAGCTAATGCGATCGCCATCCACGACGGCCAGGCGCGCGAAGGCATCAGCATCGGTGGCGAGCGCGGCAAGCGCCGGCTGGCACGCATCGGCGGCGCCGTGCGCTTCAAGGAGACGGAAGCCGAGGGTGGCGAGGCGCAACGTCGCGACGTAGTGCTGCGTCACGGGGTCCTGCCGGACGAAGCCCTGCTCGGTCAGGGCCTGGAGAAGGCGATGCACCGCGCTCTTCGGCACGCCGACGGCATCGGCGATGCGGGTGAGCGGCAGGCCGGTCGGCGCCGCCTCGACCAACTGGCAGAGTACCTCCATGCAGCGCTCGGGCGCGCTCATGCCGGAATGCACATTGGGCGTTCCTCCGTCGGCCCAGAACCGCTTTTGGAACACTGTTCCAGAGTCTAGCCGCGGTCAACACCCGACCACAGGGAAGGTGCGGAAGGGTCCTGCACCGAGCAAACGGCAGTTGACCCAGTTCGGCATAAGCCGATGCGGGGTTGCTGCACTGCGCTGATTTTGTGAGGAAATCTGGGATGCGGGGACGCGCAAGCATCTTGATTTGCTGCTCATCGGCTAACTCATACCTGCGGCACGAGGCTTTGACTCGTGCCGAGGCCGCGAATGCGGCCCGCTCGCGGTCGGCTGTGCCGATCCGCCGGTGGTCCGGCGAGCCAAGCAAACCGGAGGTTTGCGCCCGGCGCATGAGGGTCAGCAAAGATGAATACCAACGGTCGAAGCATTCGACCGTTGGTATCAGGGGGGTCGTCGCATCTCCCTTCACGGCCCTGTTGCGTCCGGCCCGTGGAAGAAGTTGGCCGTTGCGCCGCCATCGATCAGGAAGTCGCTGCCGGTGATGAAGCTGCCCTCTGGCCCCATGATCAGGGCGGCGAGGGCCGCGACCTCATCCGGCGTGCCGGCGCGGCCGGCGGGCATCTTCCGCAGCATGGCCTGGTAGAAGCCGGCGCGCTCGCCATGCAGCTCGTCATGCGCCAGCGGTGTCACGATGATACCGGGACTGATCGCGTTCACCCGCGCGCCGCGCCTGGCCCAGCGGATCGCCTCGCCGCGCACCCGGAGCGAGTTGCAGCGTTTCGACATCTGATAGGCGTGCAGGGTGTCCCGCACAGCTTTGACGACATCGAGCGCCAGCAGATCCTCGGCGGGCGCAGTCGCCAGCAGCGCGTCCTGCTCCGCGGTCAGGGCGGGCATGCGATGGCCCGACTGCGAGGAGATCACCACGCCCGAGCCGCCCTCGGCCATCACCTTGCCGAACTCCTCCAGCACCACGGCGGTGCCGTAGAGATCGACCTTCAGGATGGCCTCGATCGGCGCCTGGGAAGGAGAAACGCCCGCCGCCTGCACCAGGGCCTTGATCGGCCCCAGTGCCTGCGCCCTGGCGACGACGGCCTGCACCGCCGCGCGGCTAGCGATATCGGCCTGCATGGCCGTGGTCTCGAAGCCGGCCAGCTCCAGCACCTTCCCGGCGGCGTCGGCCGAGTCCTGCGTGTGGTTGGCTACCAGGATGTGCCGGCCGCTGCTGATGCGGCGCGCAATCGCCTGCCCGATGCCGCCCGCACCGATCACCACGGTGACGTCGGTCATGCTATTCCTCCACGCGCAGCATTGTCTTGATCGCGCGGCGTTCGTCCATGGCCTTGTAGCCTTCCGCCACCTGCGCAATCGGCAGCACCAGGTCGAAAACCTTGCCGGGCTGGATCCGGCCCTCCAGCACGCGGCCCATCAGGTTGGGCAGGAAGCGCCGCACCGGGGCGGGGCCGCCCAGCATGCGCTGCTGCTTGAAGAACAGCTGCTGCCCATCGAAGCCGACGCCATGCGGCACGCCGACATAGCCAATGGTACCGCCGGGCCGGCAAACGCCCATGGCCTGGTCCATCGACTACTTCATGCCGACGCATTCCAGCACCGACTCCGCGCCGACGCCGTCGGTCATGTCCATGATGCGCGCGATGCCGTCCTTGCCACGCTCCGCGACGATGTCGGTCGCGCCGAATTCGCAGGCGAGCTTCTGGCGATCCGCATGGCGGCTCATCGCGATGACGCGGCCGGCGCCCATCTGGCTGGCGGCCAGCACGCCCATCAGCCCGACCGCGCCGTCGCCCACCACGACGACGGTGCCGCCCTTGCGAACCTGCGCCGCATCGGCGGCGTACCAGCCGGTGCCCAGCACGTCGGAGGCCGCGAGCATGTGCGGGATCATCGCCGCATCAGGCATCTCCTCGGTCGCGAGCAGCGTGCCATCGGCCAGCGGCACGCGGGCATAAGGCGCCTGCGCCCCGGTCATGAACTCGCGCTGCACGCAGGAGGAGTGGAAGCCGAAGCGGCAATGCGGGCAGGTGTTGTCGGAGAGGCAGAAGCTGCCGACGACGAATTGGCCGGGCCGGACCAGGCGCACCTCGGCGCCGATCTCGACGACGACGCCGCAATATTCGTGGCCCATAGGGGCCGGCCCCTCCTGCGGCTGCAATCCGCGATAGGGCCAGAGGTCGGAGCCGCAGATGCAGGTCGCCGACAGCCTGATGATCGCGTCGGTGGGCTTCAGGATCTTCGGGTCCTCGACGCGCTCGTAGCGCACGTCGCGGGACCCGTGCATGACGGTCGCATACATGGGACAACTCCTTCTGCTTCAGGCGCCGTATTCGGCGTCGGTGACGTGGTCCATCCAGGTGACGACCTTGCCGTCCTTCACCTCCTGGACGGCGATGTGGCTCATGCCGGCATCCGGGGCGGCGCCGTGCCAGTGCCGCTCGTCCGGCGCGAACCAGACGATGTCGCCCTGGCGAATCTCCTCGATGGGGCCGCCATCGCGCTGCACACGGCCGCGCCCGAAGGTGACGATCAGCGTCTGCCCGAGCGGATGGGTGTGCCAGGCCGTGCGCGCGCCGGGATCGAAGGTCACATGCGCGCCCTGCACGCGATCGGGCGCGGCGGGGTTGAACAGGGGATCGACCCGCACCTTGCCGGTGAACCAGTCGGCCGGTCCCGTGGCGGAGGGCCGGCTGCCCGCGCGAAAGATCTCCATGCGATGTCTCCTTCCTTCGAGTTGATCAGGCTGGCGCCTGCCGCGCGCGGACCGCATCCAGATCGGCGCGCACCCGCCGCGGCTCCTGCTCCAGCGGCTGATTGGGCCTGTCGCGCACAGCGTCCAGCGCGGCCCGGGCGTCCGCGTCGAGGGAGGCGAACAGCCTGTCGAAATCATCCTGCGCCGGCCCCTTCGTGGCGACGAGTTCGAAAGTCTTCCGAAGCGCTGGCGCCGAGGTCAGGCTCCGCACCAGCATCTCGGCGATCTGCCGCCGTGCCACGGCG
>JAYRQX010000184.1:0-7218 GCA_041910415.1 Acetobacteraceae bacterium
CACTCCCTCGACCTTTCTTTACGGCGTGTTGCGCCGGATCGCGTTCTCGGTGTTCTGCGCGCCGCGGTTCACCGCGCGGCCGGCGGCACCGACATCTTCGGCCGCGCCCGCGGCGGTATGGCACGCGCTCAGCAGCGGCGCCGCGCCGAGCACGGCGATCAGGGACAGAGCGGACAGCGTCTTCTTCATCGTCATGGCCGCGATCTCCGTTGCGGTGTTTCGGAACAGGCCGAAACAACCGCGCGGCACGCCATCGGGTTTCATGGCGCGGCCAGGAAACCCGTGGTCAGGCGATCAGGCGTTCCGGCACGCGCGCGATCACGGCTTCTTCCGCGTTGGCGAAGGCGATGCGGAGATGGCGCTCCTGCCCGGGGCCGAAGAAGGAGCCCGGCAGCGCGAGCAGGCCGCGCCGTGTCGCCAGGTGTTCGGCCAGTGCCACGGAATCGGGCGCATCCTGCGGCAGCCGCAGATAGGCGAAATAGGCGCCGAGCGCGTCGAGCTGCCAGCCCGGTAGTTGCGCCAGCGCGGCGTGCGCGGCGGCGGCGCGCGCGGCCATGATGGTCCGATTGCCGGCGCGCCAGTCGCGCAATCCGTCCACGGCCCAGGCGAGCGCGGTTTGCGCAGCCCGGGGCGCGCAGATCTGCATGGTGTCGAGCGCCTTCATCAGCTCCGCGCGGAATCTGGGTCCGCTCGCGATGGCGCCGACGCGGTGGCCCGGCACGCAATACGCCTTCGAGAAGGAGTAGAGATGGATCAGATGGTCGCGCCAGCCGGCATCCGCGAAGAGCGGGTGCGGCGGCGCGCCGGGCGGCAGGAACTCCCGATAGGTCTCGTCGAGCACCAGCCAGGCGCCCCTGGCGCGGCACAGCGCCGCCAAGCGCGCGATGACCTCGGCCGGGTATGTCGCGCCGGTCGGGTTGTTCGGCGTGACCAGGACCAGCGCTCGCGCGCCATCGAGCAGCGGCGCCGCGGCGTCGGGGTCGGGCACGAAGCCGTCTCCGGGCCGGCAGGGCAGGGGCGTGACCTCGGCGCCCAGCATCTCCAGCGCCATGCGGTGATTGAAATACCAGGGCGTGGGCAGCACCACGCGCCCGCCGCCGGCGGCGAGCACCGTCATGGTCATGGTGAAGGCGAGGTTCCCACCCGCGGTGATCGCGACATCTGCGCCGGTGATCGGGGCGCCATAGGCACGGGCGATGTCGGCGGCCAGCGCGTCGCGCAGCGCCGGTTCTCCGTCGATCGGCCCGTAGCCCGATGTCGCGCGGCTGCCCGCGGCCTCGGCGAGCTTGTCCAGCAGCGCCGCATGGGGCGGATAGCCCGGCACGGCCTGTGTCAGGTCAAGCAGCGGGCCCGCGGCGCCGTCATAGCGGCTCGCCCAGGCGCGGACCGAAGGGATGGGCGGTGCGCTGGTGGCGAGCACGCGGGGCGAGAAGGGCGGCGTCATCGCCGCCATGTCGCACCCTGTCGCGGCCTCGTCCATCGCCCGCGTCATGGTGCCTCGCCGGCCGGGCGGCCCGTGACGTGTCGCCAATGATGCCAGAGCAACCGGGCAGCGAGGGATCGCCACGGCCTCCAGGCCATTGCCAGCTCCGCCAGGGCCCTGGGCGTCGGTCGCGCTTCGAGCCCCTTCAGATGCGCGGCACCCGCGGCGAGCGCGAGGTCGCCACTCGGAAAGATGTCGGGCCGTTGCAGGCCGAAGAGCAGGTGGATTTCGGCGCTCCAGGGGCCGAGGCCGGGGATGGTGGCGATCAGGGCGACCGCGTCCTCATCCGGCATCGCCGCGATGGCCGCGAAATCAAGCCGGCCGTCCAGGCAGGCGGTTGCCAGCGCGCGGACATGGCCGACCTTGGGCCGCGACAGCCCCGCGCCGCGCAGCGCCTCGTCGTCGAGCAGGAGCAGTCCGGACGGCTCCAGCGCCCCCGGAAGCGCTGCCAATCGGTTCCAGATGGCGGTGGCGGCCTGGTTGCTGATCATCTGGCCGCAGATGGCGCGCAGCAGGCCCGCATAGCCGGGGTCGCGCGTCCGCCAGGGCAGGGGGCCCGCGGCGCGGCGCACCCGCGCGAAGGCCGGGTCGATGCGGCAGAGTTCCGCGAGACCGCGGCGGGCCCAGGATGGAATGGCGGCGGGGACGGGGGTTGGGGGAAGTGTCATCCCCGCCGCCTATACGGCCAGGGCTGCCGAGGGGGATAGTGGAAGCAGCCCGTCCGTCTGCCAGGGCAGATGGTGCTGGCGGGCGGGCGACGCCAGGGGGCCGCCTTCGCCGATTGCAACGGGCGGCAACGGCGGTGCCGCCCGCAACAGAATGAAACTTGGAATGGCCCGCCATGCCCGCCGCGGCCGCGCTATTGTAACAGCGCCATGGAACCCACCCCCCACATCCTCGTCGTCGATGCCGACCGCGAGATCCGCGACCTGCTCTCCACATTCCTGGAACGCCAGGGGATGCGCGTCTCCGCCGCGCGCGACGCTCGGGAGGCGCGCAAGCTCTGGCCCCTCGGGCGCTACCACCTGGTGGTGCTCGACCTCATGATGCCCGGCGAGTCGGGGCTGGATTTCGCGCGCTGGCTCCGCACCCAGGGCGAGGTGCCGATCGTCATGCTGACCGCCATGGGGGAGGAGACGGACCGCATCGTCGGCCTCGAACTCGGCGCCGATGACTACGTGGCCAAGCCCTTCAACCCGCGCGAGCTCCTCGCGCGCATCCGCGCCGTGCTGCGCCGGGCGAATGGCGAGGGCGCGGCCCAGAAGGAGCCGCCGCCGAAATCCATCCGCTTCGCGGGCTGGACGCTGGAGCCGACGCGCCGCCGCCTGCTCGATCCCCAGGGTGCCGAGATCGCCCTGACGGGCGGCGAATACGAGCTGCTGGTCGTGCTGCTGGAACGGCCCAATCGCGTGCTGACGCGCGACATGCTGATGGACCTCCTGCGCGGGCGGCAGGCCGGCCCCTTTGACCGTGCGATCGATGTCGCGGTCTCGCGCCTCCGGCGCAAGCTTGAGGATGACGGGCGCAACCCGCAGCTCATCAAGACCGTCCGCGGCGGCGGCTATGTGCTGGCAGCGGAAGTCGAGAAGGCATGAACGTGATGGGCCATGCCGTGCCGGAGCCCATTCTCGCCGCGACGCCGCGGCGGGCCTGGTGGCGCATCCGGCTCTGGCCCCGCTCCCTCGGCGGGCGCACGGCGCTCGTGCTGGTGGTCGCGCTGATGGTCGTGCAGGCCGCCGGGCTGACGATCCATGCGCTCGATCGCGTGGATCTCCAGCGTCTCGTGCAGGCGCGGGAGATCTCGGCGCGTGCCTTTGCCGCCTGGCGCATGGCAGTGCTCGCGCCGCGGGAACGGCGCGCGGCGCTGATCGCCGATCTGGAACTGCCGTCGGGGATGGAGGTCGAGATCTCGCCGCGTCCAGCCGTGCGGCCGGGGATGCGCCCGCCGAACCAGCATGCGCTGCGCCTCTTCCGGATCGACCCGCGTACCCTGCCGCCGCTGGGACCGCGCCCCGATGCCGCCGCCGGGCTGCCGCCCGGCCCACCGCCGATGTTCCCGCGGCTCCGGCCGAGGGAGACGCTCTTTGCCGAGGACGGTGCGGGCGCCTATGTCGCCTCCTTCCGCCTGCCCGATGGCGATTGGCTGAACATCCGCGCATTGCTGCCGCCGCCGCGGCCCTGGCATTCCGAAACCTTCCTGGCCGCCTTCATCGCGATGTCGGTGGCCGGCATCGGGCTGATCCTCTGGGCCGTCACGCGGCTCACGCGCCCGGTCCGCGTGCTGGCGGCCGCGGCCGAGCGGCTGGGGCGCGACGTGAACGCGCCGCCGCTCGAGGAAGGGGGGCCGAGCGAGGTGGCGAAGGCGGCCCATGCCTTCAACACCATGGCGGACCGCATCCGCCGCTACGTCGCCGACCGCACGCAGATGCTGGCCGCGATCGGCCATGACCTGAAGACGCCGATCACGCGGCTCCGCCTGCGCGCCGAGTTCCTCGACGACGACGAGCAGCGCCGAAAGATGCTGGCCGACCTCGACGAGATGGAGGCGATGATCGCGGCGACGCTCGCCTTCGCGCGCGACGACGCGGCGGCCGAGCCCTCGATCTCCCTCGACTTGGCCGCGCTCTGCCGCACCGTGGCCGACGAGGCGGCTGATGCGCGGCCCGAGCGCGCGGATGCCATCGCCTATGCCGGGCCGGAGCGGCTGGTCGTGCGGGCGCGGCCCGTGGCGCTGAAGCGCGCCATCGCGAACCTCGTGAACAATGCGCTCAACTACGGCGGCGCGGCGCGGATCACGCTGGCACCGCCCGAGGGGGGGCTGCTGCGCATGACGGTCGAGGATGACGGGCCCGGCATTCCGCAGCACGAACTCGAAGCGGTCTTCGCACCTTTCCGGCGGCTGGAGGGCAGCCGGAACCGCGAGACGGGTGGCACGGGGCTGGGTCTTCCCATCGCCCGCAACATCCTGCGCGCCCATGGCGGGGATGTCGTGCTGCGCAACCGTCCGGCCGGCGGCCTCGTTGCCGTGGTGACCCTGCCGGCCTGAAGCCCTTCATGACGGCGGGCATGGTCCTGGACTAGCCTTCCACCCGTCTGACCGGAAGAAGGGGCTGACCGTGACGGCTTTGCTGATCGTGCTTGGGGTGATCATCGGCCTGGCGCTGCTGGTCGTCGTCTGGGTCATCGCCATCTACAACCGGCTCGTCGCGCTGCGACAGACGACGAACCAGTCCTGGTCGGATGTGGACGTCCAGCTCAAGCAGCGCCATGACCTCGTGCCGAACCTGGTCGAGACGGTGAAGGGCTATGCGGCGCATGAGCGCGGCACGCTCGATGCCGTGATCCAGGCCCGCAACGCGGCGTTGACCGCCAAGGGGCCGGAAGCGGCGGGTGCGGCGGAAGGCCAGCTCGGCGCGGCGCTCGGGCGGTTGTTCGCGCTGTCCGAGGCCTATCCCGATCTCAAGGCCAACACGAACTTCCTGCAGCTGCAGCGCGAGCTCGGCGACATCGAGAACAAGATCGCGGCGGCGCGGCGCTTCTACAACGCCTCGGTCTCCGAGTACAACGCGACGACCGAAAGCTTCCCGGCCGTGCTCTTCGCCGGCGGCTTCGGCTTCCGCACCCGCGAATTCTTCGAGGTGGCCGAGGCCGAGCGTGCGGCCATCCAGCAGGCACCGCAGGTCAGGTTCTAGGGATCGCGGGCAGGCCGCATGCGCGCCTTCGGACTGCGCACCCACATCTGGAACAACTTCTGGAAGTCGGCCTTCCTGCTGGCCGGCTTCCCGCTGCTGCTGGGGCTGACGGCCTTCGGCCTCGCGCTGATCGTGTATGATACCGGCGGCGGGTTCAGCCGCGCCTGGGATCGCGCGACCTCGCATTTCTGGATGTTCTACCTGGCGGGCTGCGGCGCCGCGCTGGTGTGGTTCCTGATCGCGACGGCGGCGTCGAACCGCATCCTCGATGCCGTGACCGGCGCGCATGTGGTGACGCGCAGCGACGAGCCGCGGCTGTGGAACCTGCTGGAGAACCTCGCGATCTCGCGCGGGATGCGGATGCCGCGGCTGGCCGTCATCGAGACGGATGCCCGCAACGCCTTCGCCGCCGGCCTGTCGCGCGAGCAGGGCTCGGTCACCGTCACGCGCGGGCTGATGCAGGCGCTGGACGACCGCGAGCTGGCCGCCGTGCTGGGCCATGAGCTGACGCATATCCGCAACGGCGATGCCCGGCTTGCCGTGGTTGCGGCGATCTTTGCCGGTGTCATCTCGCTCGGCTTCGAATGGATGTACCGCGACAATGACCGGCAGTCCTGGTCGGGGCCGCGCAGCTCGCGGCGTTCCTCCTCCTCCTCCTCGTCACGGGATTCCGGCGCGGCGGCGCTGCTCGGCATCGCGCTGATCCTGCTCGCCTCGGCGCTCGCGGCCGTCCTGCGCATGGCCCTGTCGCGCAACCGCGAATACCTGGCCGATGCCGGCTCGGTGGAGCTGACCCAGGACCCCGATGCGATGATCACCGCGTTGAGGAAGGTGGCCGGGCATTCCGACATCGAGGGCGTGCCGAGCCAGGTGCGCGCGATGTTCCTCGATGACCACGCGGGCTCGCTGTACGGGCGGCTGCTGGCGACGCATCCGCCGCTCGAGGAGCGTATCGAGGCGCTGGTGAAATTCGCCGGCGGGCGCGATCCGGGACCGATCGAGGAGCCGTCCGCGGTCACCGCACCGGAGGCGGAGCAGGGCCCCGCACCCTGGACGGAGGCGGGCGAGGCGCCTCCCGCGCAGCCATCCTCGGGCGGCCATTCGCCCTGGTGGTCTGCGGGCGGGACGATCGGTACCTCGCCGCCGGCGACGCCCCTGCCGCCCACGGGCAGCAGCCCCTGGGCGCCGCGCTGATACCGGCTTGCCGATGGTATGACCTGCGGCCTGCAGGGCCGAGGCGCCGAACGGCGCCCGCCGGTGGTCCGGCGAAGCAAAGGGCCGCGGAGGCAGCCCGCCCGGCGTTTGAGGGGTACAAAGGTCAATCCTTTGTGCCGCAGGTATGAGTGGCGTCAGCCGCCGAGCAGGCGCTTCAGCTTGAGCACGGCGCTGTCCGGCGTGGTCAGCACCGGCTTGCCCGTCGCCTGCTCGACCAGCGCCTTGGCCCGCGCCAGGCTGAACTGGCCGAGCGCGATGGCATCGCAATCGGCCAGGCTCTTCGCCGCCTCGGCCGCCAGGCGGTCATGGGTTGCGAGGTCGCCGGCATCGAGGGCGGCCAGGGCGCCTTCGGCGATCTTCGGGACCACGGTGATGCCGGGCGGGAATTCCGGCGTCATGGAGGGAATGGTGCCGGGGAAGGTGACGAGCAGGCCGATGCGCGTCCCGACCTTCATCGCTTCCTCGATCATCGCCTCGTTCGGCTTGAGCACCGGCAGAGGCGCGAGGTCCTTCGCGCAGGCCTCGATGGGCGGGCCGAAGGCGGAGCAGGTGAAGAGGATGCCGTCCGCCCCGGTCCCCGCCGCGTAGCGCGCGAGCGTCAGGAAGCGCTCGGTCATGCGCGGCGTGAGCCGGCCCTCCCGCGCCAGGTCGGCCGAGAGGCTGTCATCCAGCAGGTTCATCAGCGTCTGGCCGGGCCAGAGACGGCTGAAGGCTTCCTCGATCGGCGGGGGGGAGTGCCGGAGCGCGTGGATCAGCGCGATGCGCATGTCAGACGGGACCTACTGAGCGGCGCCGCAGCGGCGCAGCGGGAAGGGCATTTCGGCGCAG
>JAYRQX010000185.1:0-2525 GCA_041910415.1 Acetobacteraceae bacterium
CTATTTCCTGATGCTCGCCGTCGGCGGCGCCCTCGGCGGCTTCTTCGTCGGCGTCGTCGCTCCGTATTTCTTCAACAGCGCCCGTCGCGCAGGCCTTCGCGCACGATGGCGCTACCGTCGCGCTGCGCTTCCGCGCGGATGCGGCGAAGCTCCGCGCGGTTGCCCTGGCCGACGACCAGCACGTATTGCCCCGCCTGGTCCACGGCGATCGCGGATTGCGGGATGGTCAGCACGTGTTCGGGCGCGGCGGCCTCGATCCTGATCCGCACGCTCATGCCATCCGCCAGCAGGCGGTTCGGGTTGGGGAAGGTGGCGCGCACGGGAATGGTGTCGGTGTTGCCGTCGGCCTGCACGCCGATGAAGTCGATCCGCCCCGTCTCCTCATAGGTACTGCCATCGGCCAGGCGCAGCCGCGCGACGACGGCGCTGTTGTTGCCCTCCACACGCCGGATGGCGAGGATCTGCCGCTGGCTGACGTTGAAGGTGACCCAGAGCGGGTCCTGCCGCACCACGGTGACGAGCACGCCGCTGTCGGGTCCGACCAGCGCGCCGGGCGAGACCGCGGCATCGCCGATCCGCCCCGCGATCGGGCTGGTGATGCGGGTGTAGGAGAGGTTGATCTCGGCGTCCTGCAGCTTGGCTTCGGCCATCTGCACATCGGCCTGGGCGCGCAGCAGCGTCGCTTCGCGTTCGTCCTGCTGGGCCTGGGGGATGGTGCGGCTCTGCACGAGGTCCCGCCCGCGTTCCACCTGCAACTGGGCGGTGCGCTGCGTCGCCTGCGCGCCGGCGAGGGCTGCGCGGCGTTCGGCGGCCGCGGCCTCGAAGGGGGCGGGCTCGATCAGGAAGAGAAGCTGGCCCTCCGTCACGGCGTCGCCGTCGCGGAACTGCCGCGGCCCGAGCACCCCGGTCACGCGCGCGCGGATGTCCACGCGGTCCATGGCGCGGATGCGGCCCACGAATTCCTGCCCGCGCGCGATGTCGCGCATGGCGGCCGGAGCGACGAGGACGGCCGGCGCCGGGGGCTGCGGGGCCTGGGCCCTGGCGCGCCCGATGACGCCGCCGATCCCAGGCACCAGGCCAAGCGCCCAGGCACGACGAGGAAGCATCATGGAATTGTCATCCCCAAGGCGAAGGAAACCAGCCCTGTCGCGGAGCCCGGACCTGCATCTAGAGCAGATCGCGACCGGATGGAATCAGGATCGGGTGACGATGCCGTCCCGGCCGGGTGCCGCGCCCGGTCAGTGGCCGCCCGAGAAGACCAGCGCGTTGAAGGGCAGCAGCAGCGCCTGGATGCGCAGCAGGATGGCGTGGACCAGGCCGATGGTATCGATCGCGTGCAGCCCGATGCGCCGGGCCGTGCCGATGCCGGGATCGAGCAGCGTCTCGTGGTTCGAGGTGTAGGCATTCGCGATGCAACTGCTTCCCGGAACCACGCCGTCGAGGCCGTTCGCGTAGAGCGGTTCCATGAGAACGAGGACGGTGCCGGGCTGGCGGAACTGCTGCAGGTCGATCAGCTGGTCGGAACTGCGCAACTGGCCGCCGGCAATGAAGCCCTGGACGTTCGTGACCACCAGCGGAATGATCTGCCAGGGCGCCGAGGCGCAGGCCGCCTCTGCCACCATGCCGGGGCGCATCACCTGGGCCTCGACCTGGCCGAAGCCTGCGGCCAGCACCGGCCGGTTCAGGCCGCGCGCATCGGGCACCAGCACGCCGGCGGGCCGCATGAGCGGGTTCACGATGTCGCCGACCTGCAGCAGGACCTGCTCCACCCTGCCGGAGACGCCGGCACGTATCACGGTCTTGTCGAGCTCGACCTGAGCCTGGGCCAGCGCGGCTTCCGCGCTGGCGCGCTGCGCCGGCAGGACATCGTCCAGCCGTGCGGCCACGCCTTCGCGGGCAGCGCGGGCCGCCGCGACTCCCGCCTCCCTGGTCTGCACCTGCACGCCAAGGCGTTCGATCTCGCGCCGGGCCACGACATCGGGTGCGCGGCGGTTCACTTCCGAACGGGTCTCGAACTCGTCGCGGGCCTGTTGCAGGGCGCCCTGCGATTCCAGGATCCGCGCCTCCGCCTGGGCGAGGTCGGCGCGGGCCTGGACGGTCGCCGCATCCACCTCGACGATCGCGCGCCGCGCGGATTCGACGGCCGTGCGCTGCGTCTCGTCGGCCAGGCGGAAGAGCTGCTGCCCGGCCTCGACCCGCTCGCTGCCGCGGATGAAGATCTCGGCCACGCGGCCATTGGTCTGGGGCAGGATCGGCACGCTGCGGAACACCGCGGTGACATAGGTGGTCGCGGGGTGGAAATAGAACACCGCGGTGATCAGGCCGATGGTCAGCATCACGCAGCCGGTGATGCCCCAGCGCAGCTCGTACCAGACGCTGAAGAGGTTGATCTCCTTGCCGAGACGCTTGCCCTGCGCGAAGCGCCGGTAGAGGTAGTCAGGCACCAGCGTGAAGAGCGAGCAGAACATGAGTTCGAGCATCGCTCAGCCCCTCTCGCCCGTGGGCGCGGCTGCGGTCGCGACGGC
>JAYRQX010000186.1:0-2346 GCA_041910415.1 Acetobacteraceae bacterium
GCGAAGCTGGCCGAGGCCGCGAATGCGGCCCGCCCGCGGTCAGCGAAGCTGATCCGCCGCGGGTGCGGCGAAGCCGAGCGCCAGAGGCGCGCTGGCGTGTGAAGCATGAAATGCGTCAGCATTTCATGAGCCCGGTATGACTAGATCGTTGTCCGAGCGCGCATCGTCACCCGATCGGACGTCTCCGCCCGATCGGGATCCGCTCTAAACAAACCGCGCCTCGAAGGGCGGCAGGAAGTCCGGCGTCTCGAACTCCACGACCCACAAATCGGGGTCGCGCTTCACCTGGCGCTCGACATAGGCATCCGCCGTGTCCTGCGGCACCGGTGCCGCGCCGGTGCCGCGCAGCCAGGCCTGGCGGCCTTCGGCGTCCCGGACCTGGCTCAGCACGACCAGCCCCTCGACCCCGCGCAGCATGCAGAGAATGCCGCCCGCATCGGGGTCGCCCTTGCGCAGCACGGCCGCCGGCCGTCCCGCCATATCGGAGAGCCGGATCGCCATCGAAACCCAGATGCCGGCTTTGACCTTCGCGTCCATGCCCCCGCGTAGCGCCGGCGGAATGCCCGCGGCAAGCCCTTGCGGAGGACGCGCCATCGCGCCAATGGAGCGGCGCAAAGCGGGTGGGGCGACCATGTCGGACCGAAAGATGACGGATGCGCAGCGCAGCTATGAAGCGCGGCGCGCGGCGAAGGCGGGGATGAGCCTGGAGAAGTGGCTCACCGAAAAGGAACGGCGCGCCAGGGCCGAGGCGACGGAAGCGGCCAGGGAAGCCGCCGCCGCGAAGCCGTCCGAGGCACCGAAGAAGCCCGGCTTCTTCGCCCGCCTGCTCGAAAAGGCCCAGAAGCCTCTCTGAACGGGCTGCGGCGGAACCGGACGGGTCGGCTGTGCGGCGCCGTTCCGCAGCCTGCTAGATCATCCGCATGAGCGTGCCGTCACGCCGGACCGCGTGGTGGAACACAGCGCCCCCGATATGGGCGACCAGCAACGCGGCGATCAGCCAGCCGCCCCAGTTGTGGGCGGCCTGCAGGGCCTGCGCCAGGCCTTCATGAGCTTCCATGAATTTCGGCAGGTGGATGAAGCCGAGATAGGCCGTCTCCTCGCGCAGCGGAAAGCCCCAGGCATTGGTGGCGAAGAAGCCCAGGACCGGCTGCACGATCAGCATGAGGTAGAGCAGGTGGTGCACGGCGGCAGCGCCGATGCGCATGGGCGCGGGCAGATGCGCGGGGTGCGGCGGAGCCGGGTTACGCAGGCGCCAGACGAGGCGCGCCACGGCGACGAAGAGGATGGTCAGCCCCGCCGATTCGTGGATGGCGTAGAAGGGCATCTTGTCCGCATCCTTGATATGCTTGATCACGAAGCCCATCGGCAGCGCGATCGCAATCAGCCCCACGGTGATCCAGTGGAACCACTTCGCGGTCCGCGAATACTGCCCGTCCGGATGCGCCGCATCCGCTCCCGGCAATGGCTCGGCAACCCTGTTGAGCATCACCCCACCTCCGTTGCGACGGCGCGATCTTGGCACGGCGCGCGGCCCGGGGCGGAGGCAATCTTCACACACGTGGGAATCTTGGCGTGATCGCGGCGCATGCCGACTGGAGCATCGATCCTCGCAAGCGCTGGGTCAGCATCGCCCGGCGCGGCAGCAAGGGATGGCGGGCCGAGGAGCCTCGGCCGGTGGGAGACCCCGTGGCGCTGGTATCCACCCTGCTGGCCGAGGGTGCCCCTGTCGTGATGGGCCTCGACCTTCCGCTGGGCGTGCCCAGGGCCTTCGCCGCCGGACGCCCGGAGACAGGGTTCCGGTCCTTCCTGGCCGGGCTGGCGACGCAACAGGGCTTCTTCGCGGTGAACGAGACGCTGGCGACGGTATCCCCGGCGAGGCCCTTCTACCCCGCGCGTGGCGTGCGCGGCATGACCCGCGCATCCCATGCCGCGGCGCTGGGCTTCGGATCCGCCGCGGCCCTGTCGCGCTGGTGCGACCGCGCCACGGCCGAACGGCCAGCCGGCGCGCCGGTGTTCTGGACGCTGGGAGCCAACCAGTCCGGCAAGGCGGCGATCGCGGCCTGGCGCGACTGGCTGGCGCCGTCCCTCGCCGCGGGCGCGCCGCTCAGGCTCTGGCCATTCGACGGCTTGCTCCTGCGGCTGGCGGCACCCGGCCATGCGGTGCTGGCGGAGGTCTATCCGGCCGAGGCGCTCCGCCACTGCGGACTGCGCCTGCCCGGGAGCAAGCGTGCGCAAGGGCCCCGCCTCGCCATCGCCGACGCCCTGGGCGCAGCCTGCGCAATGCGGCGGGTCTCGCCGTCGCGCGGCCTTGCCAGGGCAATCCGCGACGGCTTCGGCGCCGATGCC
>JAYRQX010000187.1:0-2728 GCA_041910415.1 Acetobacteraceae bacterium
GGATGCCGCCCGGGGCGCGACCCTCTACTGCACCCTCGAACCCTGCTCCCCCTTCCCCGGGAAGCGCACGCCGCCCTGCTCCCGCGCCCTCGTGGATGCGGGCATCGCGCGCGCCGTCGTCGCCATCGAGGACCCGCACCCGAGTGTGAGCGGCGAGGGTATCGCTTTCCTCCGCGCGAACGGCATCGCCGTCGAACTGGGGGACGGCCGCGAGGACGCGGTAGCGCTGCTGCGGCCCTACCTCAAGCACGTCCGCACCGGCCTGCCGTACGTGATCGCGAAGTTCGCCGCCAGCCTCGACGGCCGCACGGCCACCCACACCGGAGATTCGAAATGGATCACCGGCGCCGCCGCTCGTGACCTCGGCCACCAGCAGCGGGCGTGGGTCGACGCGGTCATGGTGGGCAGCGGCACCGTCCTCGCCGATGACCCCGCGCTGACGGCCCGCCCCGGGGGGAGCGAGGCAGCGCGCCACCCGGTCCGCGTCGTGCTCGATGCCCGTGGCCGCATCCCCGCCGCCGCGGCCGTGCTGCATGGTCCCGGCCACGCCATCGTCGCGACCACACGAGAGGCGCCCGCCGGGTGGAAGCGCGCCATCGCCGCCACCGGCGCCCATGTCATCGAATGCGACCGCAGCGCCGCCGGCGGCGTTGAACTCGACCAGCTCCTCCCCGCGCTCGCCGCGCGCGGCATCCTCTCCATCTGGGCCGAAGGTGGCGGCACGCTGCTCGGCTCCCTCTTCGAAGCCGGCCACGTGGACGAGCTGTGGGCCTTCCTCGCACCCCTCGTCATCGGCGGGGGCGGGCTGCCGGCCGTTGGCGGCGCGGGTGCGGCCAGCATCGCCGGGGCCTGGCGCCTTCGCGACGTGGTTGTCGAATCCGTCGGCGGCGATATCCTCGTACGCGGGTATACCGGCGGCTTCGACCCCTGACCCGCGGAGGTTCCATGACTCGCTACTGGATCGTCGTCGGCGGCCCGGAGATCTACGAAACCACGCGCGCCATGGGCTTCACCCGGCACGGCTTCAAAAGCACCCGCCGCATCATGAGCCAGAAGGTCCAGCCCGGCGACCTGATCGCGTTTTATGTCACAGGCCGGAAGCAGTTCGCCGCCATCGTCGAGGTCATCTCCCCCGTGGTCGAAGAACAGACGCGCATCTGGAACAACTCGAAGAAGCCAACCGAGCTCTACCCGTACTGCGCCGGCATCAAGCGCGTGATCGAACTTCCCGAGGAACGCTGGCTCGACGCCGAGCCTTACCACGAGCGCTTCACCTGGACCCAGAAGTGGCCGCGCGCGAACTGGACGCTCGCCTACCAGGGCAACCTGCACGAGGTGCCCGAGGCCGATTTCGCGCTGCTGCGCGACGACATGGCGAAAGCCCTGGCCGCCGCTCCCGCCTGACATCCCGCGCGGTAGGATGGCGCCCATGTTCCGGCGCGTGCTCGTGGCCAACCGTGGTGAAATCGCCGTGCGCATCATCGCGACCCTCCGCGCCCTGGGCATCGAGTCCGTCGTAACCGCCTCCGTCCCCGACCGCGGGAGCCTCGCTGTCCGCCGCGCCGATGCGTGGGCGCTCCTCCCCGGCTCCAGCGCGACGGAGAGCTACCTCGACCAGGAGGCGGTGATCGCCGCGGCGAAGGCCCACGGCTGCGACGCCATCCACCCCGGCTACGGCTTCCTCAGCGAGAACGCCGCCTTCGCCGAACGCTGCGCGGCCGAGGGCATCGTCTTCATTGGCCCGCCGCCCGCGGTCCTGCGCGCCCTCGGCGACAAGGCCGCCGCCCGCCGCTTCGCGACCGAAAACGGCGTCCCCGTCGCACCCGGATACGACGGCCCGGACGGCGATGACGCCCTCGCGGAGGCGGCGGCGCGCATCGGCTACCCCGTGATGGTGAAGGCCCGCGCGGGCGGCGGCGGTCGCGGCATGCGCGAAGTCCACACCCCCGGCGACCTCCCCGAGGCGCTTACCGCGGCCCGCCGCGAAGCCGCCGCTTCGTTCGGCGACCGGGGCCTCCTGCTCGAACGGCTCATCACCGGCGCGCACCACATCGAAGTGCAGGTCCTCGGGGATACCCACGGCACGCTCGTCCACCTCGGCGAGCGCGACTGCTCCGTGCAGCGCCGCCGCCAGAAGCTCATCGAGGAGGCGCCCAGCCCGGTCGTCGATGACGCGCTGCGGGAGGCGCTCACGGGCGCGGCCCTGCGGCTCGCCCGCGCTGTCGGCTACGTCAACGCGGGCACCTTCGAATTCCTCGTGGGCGAACCCGGCAACGACGGCGCGCGGCCCTTCTACTTCCTCGAAGTGAACCCGCGCCTCCAGGTGGAGCACCGCGTGACGGAGGCGATCACGGGCCTGGACCTGGTCGAGCTGCAACTACGCGTGGCGGCGGGCGAACCCCTCCCCTTCGCGCAGGAGGACGTCGCCTTCGATGGCCACGCGATGGAGGTGCGCATCAACGCCGAGGACCCCTGGGACGGCTTCCGGCCGGGCACGGGCCGCCTCGCCGCCACGCCGGGCGCGGGCGGCGATTGGCGCATCGATACCGGCTTCGAGGCGGGCGACACCATCCCGCCGCACTACGACTCGCTCGTGGCGAAGGGATTTGTGCACGAAATGGCGCGTGAAGACGCCATCCGCGCGCTCGCCCATGCCACAGCGGCGGCGCCCCTGCGGGGGGTGCGCGGCAATACCGGCCTCCTCCACGGCGTGCTGACCTCCGGCGAA
>JAYRQX010000188.1:0-5048 GCA_041910415.1 Acetobacteraceae bacterium
GAAGACCCGCGCGAAAATCGTCTCGACATGCTGGAAGTCGCGCTGCGGATCCATGACGATGTCGAGCTTCGCCCGATCGAAATGCCTGGCGACCTCGGGCTCGGCCAGGATGTTCGACGCGAAGTCCCTGCCATCCGCCTCGCCAAGCTTGCTCCATGTCGCCATGGCCGCGCGCTGGACGATGGCATAGGCGTCCTCGCGGCTGATGCCCGCCTGGGTCAGCGCCAGCAGCACCTTTTGCGAGTGCACGACGCCGCCGAGCGAATCGAGGTTCTGCTGCATGCGCTTCGGATAGATGGTGAGCTTCTCCATCATGCCCGTCAGGCGCACCAGCGCGAAGTCGAGCGCGATGGTCGCGTCCGGGCCGATCACGCGCTCCACGCTGGAATGGCTGATGTCGCGTTCATGCCAGAGCGCGACGTTCTCGAGCGCCGGCACGGCATAGCCGCGCACGAGGCGGGCGAGGCCGGTCAGGTTCTCGCTCAGCACCGGGTTGCGCTTGTGGGGCATCGCCGAGCTGCCCTTCTGCCCAGCGTGGAAGAATTCTTCGGCCTCGCGCACCTCGCTCCGCTGGAGATGGCGCACCTCGGTCGCCAGCCGTTCGATGCCGGAGGCGACGACGGCGAGCGCGCAGAAGAAGGCGGCATGACGGTCGCGCGGAATGACCTGCGTGCTGGCGGGTTCGGCCGCGAGGCCAAGCTTCTCGGCAACAAAGGCCTCCACGCGCGGATCGACGCTCGCAAATGTCCCGACCGGGCCGGAGATGGCGCAGGTCGCGATCTCCGCCCGTGCCGCGACCAGCCGCGCCCGGCCGCGGGCGAACTCCGCATAATGGCCGGCGAGCTTGAGGCCGAAGGTCGAGGGCTCGGCATGGATGCCGTGGCTGCGGCCGATGGTCGGCGTGAATTTGTGCTCCATCGCCCGCGTCTTCAGCGCAGCCAGCAGCGCGTCCAGATCCGCGATCAGCAGGTCGGCGGCCCGCGTCATCTGCACGGCGAGCGCGGTGTCGAGCACGTCTGACGACGTCATGCCCTGGTGCATGAAGCGCGCCTCCGGCCCGATCCCCTCGGCCATGAAGGGCAGGAAGGCGATCACGTCGTGGCGCGTCACGCGCTCGATCGCGTCGATCGCCTCGACCTCGGCGGCGCCGATCGCGGCCGCGCGGGGGGCACCCTTCTCGCGGATCACGCGCGCGGCCTCTTCCGGGATCGCGCCGATCCGCGCCATCGCCTCGGCGGCCAGGGCCTCGATCTCGAACCAGATGCGGAAGCGCTCGGCGGGGGACCAGATCGCCTCCATCGGGGCACGGGAATAGCGGGGGACCATCGGGCAGCAACTCCGGGCAGGCGGCAAGGGCCAGCGTTTCGCCCGCATGCGCCGCCTTTGGCAAGCCGGGACAGGTTTCGGGGGCATAAAGGGTTGCCAAAGGATTGCGTCGTCGTTATGTGCGCGCCTCCTTGACCTCCCGGCCCAGGATCCCGCGACCATGCCCGACTGGCTCGTACCGCTCGCCCAGGTGCTTTTCATCGATATCGTCCTGGCCGGGGACAATGCCATCGTGGTGGGCATGGCCGCGGCCGGCCTGCCGGTGGACCAGCGGCGCAAGGCGATCTTCTGGGGCATCGCGGCCGCGACCGTCATGCGAATCGGCTTCGCCGCCGTCACGCAGCAACTGCTGGCGGTCGTCGGCATCACGCTGGCCGGCGGCGTGCTGCTGCTCTGGGTCTGCTGGAAGATGTATCGCGAGTTGCGCCATGCCGGGCACGAGGCGGCCCATGGCGCCGAGGCGCTGGCCGAAGGCGGGGTCGCCGCGACCGAAGGCGCGGCTCCGCAGAAGACGCTGCGCCAGGCGATCACTCAGATTCTGGTGGCCGACATCTCCATGTCCCTCGACAACGTGCTGGCGGTGGCCGGCGCGGCCAAGGACCACACCTGGGTCCTCGTCGTGGGCCTCGCCATCTCCGTCGTGCTGATGGGCGTCGCCGCCACGCTGATCGCCAGCCTGCTCAACAAGCACAAATGGATTGCCTGGGTCGGCCTGCTCGTCATCCTCTACGTCGCGGGCGACATGGTCTGGCAGGGCACGCATGAGGTCGCGGACCGGGTGCCCGAGGCCTATGCCTACCTCTTCCTGCCACTGGGCTTCCTCGCCCTGCCGAACGTCTTCCCGGTCTGGCTCTGGGTCGGCGCCACGCTGCTGCAAGTTGTTGTCTATTCTGCTCTGGCCGCGACGGTGCGCGAGTTGGTGCAGCGCGCGATGCAGCCCGAATCCGCAAACATGAACGGAAGAATTACCGAAAATTTACATCATTGAGCCCCATGGCGAGCGCCTGCCGCGAGGCGCCGCCGGCAATTTCCACCTTCGGCTCATTCCGTGACCCTGCACGGCTTCACGGCGCGCGTCTCCTCGACTAGCGTCCGGCCCACTTCAAGGCCGGGAAGGCGCCTCGCCGGGCAGCGTCGGCCCCACGAAATCAGATAACGGAGTGATGCAGTCTATGGAGACGCTGGTCGGGCTCTGGTCCCAGTTCGCGGAGAGTTTCAACTGGGTGACGCTCACCCAGATCCTTGGCGTGAACATCGTGCTGTCGGGCGACAACGCGGTGCTGATCGCGCTTGCCGCCGCGGGCCTGCCGGCCGCGAAGCGGGGCCGCGCCATCATGTTCGGCATGGTGCTGGCGGTCATTCTGCGCATCATCCTCAGCCTGCTCGCGGTCTATCTCCTGGCCATTCCGGGCCTCCTCTTCATCGGCGGCGCGCTGCTCCTCTGGATCGCCTGGGGCTTCTACAAGGAACTCCGCCACAAGGACGCGGAGGACGAGAACGCCGAGGAGACCCAGGTCGAAGAGAAGACGATGAGCCAGGCGCTGCGCCAGATCGTCATCGCCGACGTCTCGATGTCGCTCGACAACGTGCTCGCCGTCGCCGGCGCCGCGGCGGGCAACATGCCCATGCTGATCATCGGCCTCGTCGTCTCGATCCTGCTCATGGGCGTCGCCGCCTCGCTCATCTCCCGCCTGCTCGAGCGTTACACCTGGATCGCCTATGTCGGCGTGGCGCTCATCGTCTGGATCGGCGCGAAGATGGTCTATGAGGACATGCACCATTTCTACCAGTGGATGACCGGCTCGGCCGGCCATGCCGCCGTGATGCCGGCGCAGCCCCTGCCCGCAGGCCTCGCTTCGGTGCAGGTCGTGGAGCGCCTGGGGTGAGCCGCGCCGTCGCCCGGATCGCCTTCGCTGCCTTCGCGGCGCTTCCCCTGCTTGGTGGGTGCGTCGATGGCGAGCTCGGATCGGGTGGCGCCGGTTCGGCCGCCGCCGCGGCACGGCTGCCGCAGCAGGCCGCGGGCTTCGTACGCGGCAGCAGCGAGGATCACGAAGCCCGGCGTGCGGGCTACGGGACAAGCGTGAACTACGCGACGGTCAACCGCGCGGCGGTCGCCACCGTGAGCCTCTACACGAAGGGCCGGAGTTCGGAGCCGTCTTCATCGGACGTCGAGGCCGAGCTTCGCGTCGCGGTGCAGGAGGCGAGCGAGACGGCGATCGCCGGCCGCAGCGCCCGACGCATGACCAGCGGCCAAACCACGACGCTTGGCGACGGGCTCCGCTGCGTGCGGCTGCAGGGCACCTTCGGCCGCTCGCCCGTGCAGCGCCTGGTCTGCGTCGGCGCGGCCGCCGGCCGCTACCTCCGCGTGCAGGTGACGCAGCCTGCCGCCGGCGTCCCCGGCGCCGATGCGGACGCCTTCGCCGTGGCGATGCTGCGGGCGGCGCGGGGGCGCTAGAGCGGAAGCCGTTCGCATTGGCTCACCGCTTCCGCTCTACGCCGTTGTTTTTGCGAGCATCTTCACCCGACCAGATGATTCCATCTGATCGGGATCTGCTCTAGCCGAGCAGCTCCGCGACCGCGATGCCTGCCTCCCCGGCGACTGCGTAGAACAGCCAGGTGCGGCCCTCATCCTCAAGGATGGCGGGGTCGCGCAGCTGGTTGACGCGGATGTTGATGGCGCTGCGCCAGGACGGCGCGACCGGGCGATCCGCGCCTTCCCACGGCATCTCGGGGCGCATCAGGTCCCGCGCGGGTTCTTCGCGCCATTGCCGCCAATCGGCCGTCAGCCTGATCCGGGAGACCAGGATGCGTTCGGGCGCGTCGGTGACGCGGGTCCAGAAGACGAAGAGCGAATCGCCGCGCTGCAGCAGGGCCGCGTGGCGCATCAGCGGCTCGAACAGCGTCGGTCCCCGCTCGAAGCCCGTCAGGCCATCGGCCGAGCGGAACAGGATGCCCGGCATCGCCAGCGCGTAGTGCGCGCCATCGTGCCGGAAGACACGGAAATAGGACGGCCCGAAGAGCTCCGGCCGCGCCGTGAACCGCAGCCCGTCCTCGGAGAGCGCGACGCGCGTCTCCTGCCGCCGCCAGCCGGACAGGCCGTGGAGATACATCACGATCCGGCGGTTCGCGTGGTCCACATGCACATCCGGCGAGGCGATGTGCGGCAGCGTCGCGTCCACGGCCACATCCTCGATCCCCGGCGTGCCCGGGGGTGCGATTCCGGGCAGTTGCGGTGGCGGCGGGGCATCACCGGGCTCAGGCGGGACCGTGGGGAAGAGCGAATCGGCCAGCGACAGGCTGCCGGGCGCATGGACACGCCAGGGGCCTTCGACCGCGTCGGCATGGGCGAGGCGGATGTAGTCGCCCTTGTGGTCCGCGAAATAGAGGTAGTAGCGGCCGAGCGGGTTCTTGACCCAGTCGGGCACACGGATCGCCGACGGTCCCTGGATGTTCGTGCCCATCCGCGCATCCATCCCCGGGCGGATGATGGGATTGCCGGGCAGGCGGCGGACCGTGAAGCGCATGGTCAATCCTGTGTCCTGGGCTCAGCCGGCGGCGCCTCGCCGGCCACGACGGGTAGCATCGCCCCGGCGCCCAGCACCAGGGTCGGTGCCGCCCTGCCTGGCGCGGCCTGGAGCGATTGCAGCACCCGCAGCGCGTGGAGTTCCGGATTGCCCTTCATCAGCCGCGCAGCATTGGCCAGCGCGCGCAGCGCCGCCTGC
>JAYRQX010000189.1:0-3644 GCA_041910415.1 Acetobacteraceae bacterium
GGTGGTGGAGTGCATCGGCGGCTCCGACGGCCCCGCCAAGGCGCTGGTCGAAGCGGCCATCGCCGCGGGCAAGCCGGTGGTGACGGCGAACAAGGCGCTGCTCGCCATCCATGGCGCGGCACTCGCGCGCGCGGCGGAAGCCAGGGGCGTCGCGCTCGCCTTCGAAGCGGCGGTCGCCGGCGGCATCCCCGTCATCAAGGCGGTGCGCGAAGGCCTCGCCGCCAACCGCATCAGGCGCGTCGCCGGCATCCTGAACGGCACCTGCAACTACATCCTGACGACGATGCGCGAGCAGAAGCGCGAATTCTCGGAAGTGCTCACCGAGGCGCAGAAGCTCGGCTACGCCGAAGCCGATCCCTCCTTCGACATCGACGGCATCGATGCCGCCCACAAGCTCGCGATCCTCGCCGCGCTCGCCTTCGGCCGGCCGGTGGACTTCGCGGGCGTGCATGTCGAAGGCATCCGCGCCGTCTCCGCACTCGACATCGAGCTCGCCGAACAGCTCGGCTACCGCATCAAGCTCCTCGGCATCGCGGTGCGGGAGGAGGCGGGCATCTCGACGCGCGTGCACCCCTGCATGGTGCCGGTCTCCGCGCCCATCGCGCGGGTGGACGGCGTCTACAACGCCGTGGTGGCGGAAGGCGATTTCGTCGGCCGCATCGTCATGGAAGGCCGCGGCGCCGGCGCGGGCCCGACGGCCTCGGCGGTCGTCGCCGACCTGGTGGACATCGCGCGCGGCCGCTTCACCCCCGTGTGGAACGCGGCGACCGAGGCGCTCGACCCCGCGCCCTCCATCACCATGGAGAAGCATTCCGGCGCCTACTACCTGCGCCTGATGGTGGTGGACCGCCCCGGCGTGATCGCCGACGTGACCGGCGTGCTGCGCGACCACGCCGTCAGCCTGGAATCCATGCTCCAGCGCGGCCGTGCGCCGGGCGAGGCGGTGCCGGTCGTGCTGACGACGCACGAGGTCAGCGAAGCCTCCATGCGCGCCGCCATCGCGCGGATCGAGGCGCTGAACTCCGTGCTGGAAAAGCCCGCGCTGATCCGCATCGAACCGGCGTGAGGCGATGGGCGGCGGCGCCGGCCGCCGCCTGGCCCCCCGCGCCGGTCAGTGCGCGGCCGGCCGGGCGTAGCGCCCAGCGACATAGCCGAAGAAATTGCCGCAGAACTGCGCGACCGTCGGCTCGCCCAGCGGGTAGTGGTGGCCCCAGGTCCAGAGCGTCGCGCCGATCACCTTGCCGTCGCGGATGCCGTTGCACGCCGTCAGCACCACCCAATGGTCGGGGGTGGTGGTCCGCCCGCCGCCCGCCGCCGCATGCGCGACGATATCGGCGTTGACGAACAGACAGACGCGCTTGCCCGCGTGCAGCAGGGCGGTCGCGTCGTTCACGTCGCTCTCGCCCTTGGTGAACCAGACATTCGTGAGGTTGACGACCTCCTGGTAGCCCGTCGCGCGCATCCAGGCCGCGAGCGACCCCGGCATGGTGATGCCCGCGACCCGATCCGCGGACTCCTCGTAGTCGAGGAACAGGTTCTCGGAATCCCGCAGGCTCGCCAGCGCCACCCAGTCCACCGGCGCGATGCCGCGGGGCGTGGCGTTGCGGCAATCTTCGCCCGGCCGCACCTCCCGCGTGCCGAGGCGCGCGCGGCCATTGTTCCAGAGGTCCACGACATAGCCGACATAGGCGTCCGGATTGTCCCGCAGCAGGCAGAACATCAGACTCGCCGGGCCACAGAGGCTCGCGCGGCCCTGCCGGACGCTCGCGGGATTGGCGATGCGCTCCCTCAGGCCCTGGGCGAGCTGCTCGCGCGTGATGTGGGGGAATGCGCCGTCGCCGGAGCCGCTGGCGAAGCTGTCGATCCTGGATTGCGCCGTCACGATCGCGTCCTGCCCCCGTCGGGGCGGCTGGAGAAGCACGAAATGTTAGCACACCATTCTGTTTGAGTGCCGCGCCATGATCCAGCGCAACCCGACCCCCGCCCTGCCGCGGCAATAGGACGCGCGCTATAAGGCGAGTCGAAACACGGAGACGCCCGCCATGGCCCAGAACGATCCCCATGCCGGCATGGTCATGGACCGCAATCTCGCGCTCGAACTCGTGCGCGTGACGGAAGCCGCCGCGCTCGCCGCCTCGCGCTGGATCGGGCGCGGCGACAAGAACGCCGCCGACGGCGCCGCGGTCGAAGCCATGCGCAAGGCGTTCGATACGGTCGCCATCACCGGCACCGTCGTGATCGGCGAAGGCGAGATGGACGAGGCGCCGATGCTCTACATCGGCGAGAAGGTCGGCCTCTACGGCCGCGCCGGCGGTGGCCCTGAGGTCGACATCGCCGTCGATCCGCTGGAAGGCACCTCCATCACCGCCAAGGGCGGGCCGAACGCGATCGCCACCGTGGCGCTGGCGGAAAAGGGCGGCTTCCTGCACGCACCCGACATCTACATGGACAAGATCGCCGTCGGTCCCGGCCTGCCCGACGGCATCGTCGATCTGGACGCCACGCCCGAACAGAACCTGCGCGAGCTCGCGCGCGCCAGGAAGTGCGAGATCGGCGACCTCATGGTCTGCACGCTCGACCGCGACCGCCACAAGGAGATGATCAAGGCCTGCCGCGCTGCCGGCGCGCGCATCATGCTGCTGGGCGATGGCGACGTCTCCGGCGTGATCGCGGTCAGCCAGCCCGACGCGGGCGTGGACATCTACATGGGCTCGGGCGGCGCGCCGGAAGGCGTGCTGGCGGCGGCCGCGCTCCGCTGCATCGGCGGCCAGATGCAGGGCCGGCTGATGTTCGAGAATGACGAGCAGGTCGAGCGCGCCCGCGGCATGGGTGTCACGGACCCCAGCCGCAAATACCTGGTGGACGAGATGGCCAGGGGCGACGTGATGTTCGCGGCGACCGGCGTGACCAGCGGCGCCATGCTGCGCGGCGTGCGCCGCTTCGCGGGCGGCGCCTACACGCATTCCATCGTCATGCGATCGAAGTCCGGCACGGTCCGCTACGTCGAGGGCCACCACAACTTCGCCCGCAAGCCCACGGCCTTCGTCGCCTGATCGCCCCGGCATGACCGCGGAGCCGGTCCTCGGCGTATCGAGCAGCGTCACCGGTCGCCGCTGGGTCTGGCGCACCGGCGATGAGCGCGTGGGTCTCGGCATCGCGCAGCGTCACGACCTGCCTGAGGTGGTGGGCCGCCTGCTGGCCGCGCGCGGGGTCGGGATCGAGCAGGCACCGGACTTCCTGGAGCCGACGCTCCGCGCCCTGCTGCCCGACCCGTCCACGCTCGCGGACATGGACCTGGCCGCGGATCGCCTCGCCGCCGCCGTGCGCAGCGGGGAGCATGTCGCGGTGTTCGGCGACTACGATGTCGATGGCGCCTGCGCCGCCGCGCTGATGACCTCCTTCCTCCGCCGCATGGGCTGCGAGGTCACGACCTATGTCCCCGACCGCATCGCCGAGGGCTATGGCCCCAACGCGCCCGCGATCGGCAAGCTCTGCGACGCCGGCGCCAGCCTGATCGTCTGCGTGGATTGCGGCATCGCGGCCGCCGAGGCGCTCGTCGTCGCAGCGGGGCGCGCGGATGTGGTCGTGCTGGACCACCACAAGGCCGAAGGTCCCCTGCCCCCGGTGCTGGCCAGGTTGGCGAC
>JAYRQX010000190.1:0-8961 GCA_041910415.1 Acetobacteraceae bacterium
GCCAGCGGCCGGCTGCCGAAGCCCGAGGTCGGCGAGCCGCACCCGGCGCATCGGCCCGCGCGCAAGGGATCCCGGCGTGTCTATTGCGACCATGCCTGGCGCGAGGTGCCGATCTGGGATCGCGAGGCACTGACGCTGGAAGATCGCATCATCGGCCCCGCCGTCATCGAAGAGGAATTTTCCACGCACTGGATCGCGCCCGGCTGGACGGCCGCGCTCGGTCCCGCCGGCGCGGTCATCGCGCGGAGGACGCACGCATGAGCCTCGATCCCATCAGCGTCGAGATCATCCGCAACGGGCTGGTCGCGGCCGCCGCCGAGATGGACATCACGATCTGGCGCACCAGCCGATCGACCATCGTGCGCGAGTTGCTGGACTATTCGACGGCCGTCTTCGATGCGGAAGGCAACAACGTCGCGCAATCCGCGCGCATTCCGCAGCACCTGAACTCCATGGGCGCCGCGCTGCGCACGCTGCTGGACCGGTTCGTGCACGCGGAGGGTTGGCGCGAGGACGATGTCCTTGCCACCAACGATCCCTATTGCGGCGCGCAGCATCTGAACGACGTGCTGGTGTTCAAGCCGGTGTTCCATGACGGCAGGCGCGTGGCCTATGTCGGCGCGCTCTGCCACCACATCGACATGGGGGGCATGGCGCCTGGCTCCTACGCCGCGACGGCAACCGAGGTCTTCCAGGAAGGTCTCCGTATCCCGCCGCTGAAGCTGATCGAAGACGGCAGGCTGAACGAAGCGGTCTGGGCGATGATCGGGCAGAACGTGCGCAAGCCCGCGCTGATGCTGGGCGACCTGCAGAGCCAGCTCGCGAGCCTGGATGTGGGCGCTGCCGCGATCAAGCGGCTGGCGGCACGCATCGGCGGCGCGACGCTGGTGGAGGCGACGAACCGCATCCTGGACATGAGCGAGGCGTCCATGCGTGCCGCGATCGGCGCCATGCCGGATGGCGTCTATGAATTCACGGATTTCATGGACGATGACGGCGTCTCGGGCGAACCGGTGCGGCTGCATGCGAAACTCACCATCGCGGGCGACGAGATCGAGGTGGACCTGACCGGCTGCGACGACCAGCAGCGTGGACCCATCAACTGCACGCCGGCGATGTCCAACTGCGCGGTGTTCTATTCCATCATCGCGGCGACCGAAGGCGCGGTGCAGGCGAATGCCGGCTGCTACCGCCCGATCCGCATCAAGCACCGCCCTGGCAGCGTGACGGATTGCAAGGCACCGGCCTCCGTCGCGCATCGCGTGGCGGTGTCGCACCGCCTGGCCAATGTGATGTTCGGCGCGCTGCACCAGGTGGTGCCGGATCGCATCCCCGCAGCGTATTATGGCGGCTCCTACGTCGCGACCTTCCAGACGATCGCCGAGGACAACCACCGCGAGGTGCTGGTTGAGATTGAGATCGGCGGCACGGGCGGGCATCCGCGGAAGGATGGCGTGAACGCCTGGTCCTTCGGCATGCACAACAACGCCAACATCCCGATCGAGATGATCGAGAGCCAGATGCCGCTCACCATCACGCGCTACGGCCTGCTGCCGGGTTCGGGGGGCGAGGGCGAGCATCGCGGCGGCCTCGGCCTCGGGCGCGAATGGCGCGTGGACAGCCCGTCCTGCGTCTTCACGGCGAACATGGACCGCTTCCGCTTCCCGCCCTACGGGCTCGCGGGCGGCAAGCCCGGCAGCCTGGGACGGCTGGTGCGCATCCGCGACGGGGTGGAGACGGTGATCGCGCCCAAGAGCGACGGCGTCATGCTGAAGCGCGGCGATATCCTGCGGTTGGAAACGTCCGGGGGTGGCGGCTTCGGCGATCCGGCGAAGCGCGCGGCGGAGGCGATCGCGCAGGACAGGGCCTTGGGATACGTCGCATGAGCTTCGACCCACGCGAGCACCGCATGGTACCGCAGCAGCGCTGGTTCGGGGATTTTGTCCTCGGCGAGCGCTTCGTCCTGCCGAGCCGCACGATGACGGATGCGATCTTCCTCGCCTTCCAGGCGGCGTCGGGCGACAATCATCCCGTGCATTATGACGTGGAATACTGCCGCGCGCGCGGGATGCCGCACATGCTCGCGCATGGCTACCAGGTGGTGATCCAGACCGCGGCAGGCGCAGGGATGTTCCCGCACATGGTGGAGGAGAGCCTGAAAGGCTTCCTCGACCAGTCGAGCCGCTTCCTGCATCCGGTCTTCGTGGGCGACACGCTCTATCCGGTGCTGGAGGTCGCGGAAATCATCCCGCAGCGGACGACGGGCATCCTCGGGCTGCGCAGCACGGTGCACAATCAACGAGGAGAGTGCGTGCTGGACGGGACGCAACGCTATCTGCTGCGCAAGCGCCCCGCATAGGTCATACCAGATCTCGCAGATCGTGACCGATCTGCATCGCAGTCGCCGGTGCGCGCCTCCGCGCGCTTGGCTACGCCGGACCGCCGGCGGCGGCCATTCGGCCGCTCGGCCAGCTTCACCGGCCGCAGGTTCTAATCAATGAGATCCGGTATCAATCGGCGCTGCGCAGGTTCGCGGCTTCGATCAGCGTGCGGAATTTTTCACTCTCGGCGCGCGAGAAGGCGCCGAAGGCCGCGCGATCCCGGTAGAGAATCGGCTGAGCGACGCGCGCCATTCCGGCGATGACCTCCGGATGGCGCATGGTGCGCGCGCACGCCTGCTCCAGCCGCGCCAGCGTCGCTTCGGGCGTGCCCGAAGGCGCGTAGAGTCCCGACCAGATCGTGTAGACGAGGTCAAAGCCCTGTTCGCGCATCGTCGGCGTGTCCGGGAATCCCGGGTTGCGCGCTTCGGTCAGGAAGGCGATCGGGTGCAGCTCGTATTGTCGGATCAGCAGCGTCTGGTCGGTGAACAACTGCACCTGGCCCTGCTGGAAGGCCAGCATCACCTCGCCCGATCCGCGATAGGGGATGTGATTCATCTCGATATTCGCGAGCCGCATGAGCGCGATCATCGCGATATGCGGAATGCTCCCGGCACCCGTCGAAGCGAAGGGAAAGGCCGTGTTCTGCCCGCGTGCGCGCGCCACGACGTCGGCCACGGTGCGCAGGCCGGAATCACGCGGCGTCATCATCACCACGGGGCTGTCGGCCACCTGGCAGACCGGCGCGAAGTTCTCGAGCGTGTACGTCAGGTTGCGCCGGAAATGCGGTTGGATCGCCATGGGACCGACCGGCGAGAACAGGATGGTCTGCCCGTCAGGCCGCGCGCGCGCCACCTCGGCCGTGCCGATCGTGCCGCCGGCGCCGGCGGCGTTGCGGACGATGACCGGCTGGCCGAGGGTGGCCGCCATCTCGTTCTGCATCATGCGCGCGACGATGTCGGTCGGACCGCCGGCCGCGAAGTTCACCACCATCTGGATCTGGGCGCGCGCCGGCAGCGCACAGGCGATCAGCGCCGCGGCGAGCACGGCAACCCCTTTGGACATGCTGTTCCTCCAGCCTGCTTGTCGACGCAGGCTCCGCGATGCAGGTTAGACGCAGAAGAAGAGGAAGCGGAAGGCGCATGAGCGAAGCGATGACGGGCGGCGCCTGGCTGGCGGCGACGCTGGCGGCCTCGGGCCAGACGCATGTGTTCTTCGTCGATGCCGTGTTGCGGCGCACGCTGCTGGCGCTGAGCCAGGCGGGCGTGAAGCCGGTGCTGGCGCATACCGAGAAGGCGGCTGTCTACATGGCCGATGGCTATGCGCGTGTGAGCGGCCGGCCGGGCGTGGTGGCGGCGCAGTCGGTGGGGGCGGCGAACCTCGCGGCGGGCTTGCAGGACGCCTATCTGCACAAGGCGCCGGTCGTCGCGCTGACCGGGCGCAAGGTTCCGGCGCACCAGAACCGCAATGCCTATCAGGAGGTGCAGCACGGGCCGTTATTCGCGCCGGTGACGAAGCTGTCGGCCGATGTGGCGGACACGGCCGACCTGCCGCGGGCGTTGCGCCAAGCCTTCTCCGCGGCCGTGTCCACACCGCCGCGCCCCGTGCATCTCGACCTGTTCGGCCTGCAGGCGGAGGTCGTGGAGACCGGGCAGATCGGCACCGCGCTGGCGGACCTCTCACGCTTCACCGTGCCGATGCACCGGCCGGAACCCGACCCCGCTGCCATCGAAGCCGCGGCGCGCGCGCTGCGCGACGCGAAGCGCGTGGTGATCCTCGCGGGCGAGGCGGCACTGACCTCCGGCTGCGGGGCGGAGCTGGTCGCGCTGGCCGAGGCGCTGGCAGCGCCGATTGGCACGGCGCTCGGCGCGCGCAACGTGATTGCCACCACGCATCCGCTGCATATCGGTGTGGTCGGCGCCTATGCCGCGCCGCCGGCGAACCGCATCGTGCACGAGGCCGATCTCGCGCTCTTCGTCGGGGCCGATGGCGGGGACATGCTGACGAATTACTGGCGCACGCCGAAGGGCGGCACCCCCGTCGTGCAGATCGACCCCGATCCGGCGGAGTTCGATC
Organism: Acetobacteraceae bacterium; assembly: GCA_041910415.1. Lineage (GTDB taxonomy): Bacteria > Pseudomonadota > Alphaproteobacteria > Acetobacterales > Acetobacteraceae > JAYRQX01. The sequence goes on from JAYRQX010000190.1 coordinate 4,455, forward strand.
GTTCCTATCCCGCGACGGTCGCGGTACTGGCCGATCCCAAGGCTGCGCTGAAGGCGCTTGTGGCCGCCATCGGCAAGCCGGCGCGCGATGGCGCGTATCTGGCCGCCGCGCAGGCAGCGATCGCGGCATGGCGCGCGGAATGGACGCCGCGGCTGGCGAGCAAGTCGGAGCCCATCGATCCCGCGCGCATCGCGGCGGCGATCACGGAGGTGCTGCCGAAGGATGGCATCCTTGTCGCCGACACCGGCTATTCCGGCATCTGGACAGGCAATCTCGTCGATCTCGAACCCACGCAGACCTATCTGCGCGCGGCGGGCTCGCTCGGCTGGTCCTTCCCGGCCGCGCTCGGCGCGAAATGCGCGGCGCCCGATCGCAAGGTGGTGTGCTGGACCGGCGACGGCGCCTTCTACTACCACCTGGCCGAGCTGGAGACTGCGCGGCGGCGCGGCATCGCGGTGGTGGTCGTGGTGAACAACAACTCCGGCTTCGGCCAGGGCTGGCCCAACCTGGTCAAGCAGGCCGGCAACAAGGTGGAAGCCGCGGAAGAATTGCTGCGCTTTGGCCCGACGGATTTCACGGCTGTCGCGAAGTCGTTCGGCCTGACCGGCATCCGCGTGGAAAAGCCGCATGACGTGGCGCCCGCGATTCGCGCGGCCATGGCGTCCGGCCACACCGTCGTCGTGGATGTGGTGACCGATATCGAGGCACGCGCGCCCGCACCCTGGGCGCCGCAGGAAGGATGATCCGACATGGCACGCGTCGCAGTTCTTGGCGCCGGCACGATGGGGCATGCGCTGGCGCTGGTTTTTGCTCTTGGCGGGCACCAGGTGCGGCTGACCGACAACAACCCCGCGACGCTCGCCAAGGCGCAGGGGCTGATGGAGAAGGCGCTTGAGTCGCTGGTCGCGGGCGGCGAGGCGCCGGCGGAATGGACCAGCGCACATCTCGCGCAGGCCGTCACGCGGCACGAGGATCTGGCCGATTGCGTGAACGGTGCCGAGATCATCGTCGAGGCGATCGTCGAGAACCCGGCCATCAAGCGCGCGCTTTTCGAGCGTTTGGACGCCTGCGCGCCGGCCGATGCGATCATCGCGTCGAATACGTCCTATCTTGACGTCTTCCCGATCATTCCGAAGGCACGGCAGAAGAAGGCGGTCATCGCGCACTGGTACACGCCGCCCTATCTGTGTGACCTCGTGGACATCGTGGGCGGTCCGGAGACCGATCCCGCCGTCATCGAGACCATGCGCGCGACCTGCGCCGCCATGGGCAAGCAGCCCATCGTGATGAAGAAATTCGTCCCCGGCTACATCGCCAACCGCATCCAGTCCGCGATCGGGCTGGAGGTGCAGAAGCTGCTGGACGAGGGCGTCGCGACGGCCGAGGAGATCGACGCCTCCATCATCCACGGCATCGCGCTGCGCCTGCCGATCCTGGGCGTCTTCGCCAAGGCCGACTTCACCGGCCTGCCGATGATGCAACACGCGCTGCGCAACAGGATGTACGAACCCCCGCCCGTGCGCGGGAAGAGCGAGGCGCTGGATGCGCTGATCGCCGAAGGCAGGACCGGCGTCATGTCGGGTGCCGGCTTCTACGATTGGGGAGGCAGGGACCCCGCCGCGCTGTTCGAGGAACGCGATCGCAAACTGATCGCGTTGAAGGCGGCGTTGAGAAAAATCGGCACCATGGCGGGGACGGAGCGGGACGCATGAGCGCGCGATACGATCTGAAGGGCAAGACGGCACTGGTCACGGGCGGCGCCTCCGGCATCGGCCTGTCCACGGTCGAGATGCTGGCGCGCGATGGCTGCCGCGTCGCCATCAACCATCTGGCCGACGACGCACGCGGCCAGCAGGAAGTGGACCGCCTGCGCGCGGCGGGCTTCGACGTGATCTCCGCGCCCGGCAATGTCGGCGACGCCGCCGACTGCCCGCGCATGGTCGAGAAAGCGATCGCCGATCTCGGGCGGCTCGATTTCCTCGTCGCCAATGCCGGCACACCGGGTACGCGGCATTCGATTCCGGCGAGCAACCTGGACGGCATCACGGAGGAACTGTGGAACGCCGTCGTGCAGGTGAACCTGATCGGCGTCTTTCGTTGTGCCAAGGCGGCCGCACCCGCACTGAAGGCCTCGCATGGCGCCATGGTCAGCACGGCGTCCATTTCCGGCTTCGATTCCCCGGGCTCCTCGATGGCCTATGGCGCGACCAAGGCGGGCGTCATCAGCCTGACGAAGAACCTCGCCCGCGCACTGGCGCCGGAAGCACGGGCGAACGCCATCGCGCCGGGCGCGGTCGATTCCACCTGGATGGTGGAATGGACCAACGAGCAACGCAGCGCCAGCATCGACAAGGCGCTGCTCAAGCGCCGCTGCACCACGGACGATCTCGCGGAGGTCATCCTGTTCCTGCTCGCCGGCGCGGCCATGGTGACGGGGCAGACCATCATCGTGGATGGCGGGCTGACCCTCTCGCGCTGATCAATCGGTCCGCGCGCCGGCGGAAGCGCCCTTGCCCGCGGCGTTCGTCGAACGCACCATGACGCAACGCAGCAGGGGCAGTGCCATGGCGACGATCGACACTCAGGCATTCCTGGATGACCTGAACACGCTGAGAAAAATCGGGCAGTACAGGACCGGCGTGCACCGCCCGACCTATTCGCCCGAGGATATGGAAAGCCGCCGCTGGCTGATGCAGCGGCTGGCAGCGTGCGGGCTGGACGCCAGCATCGACGGCATCGGCAATGTCTATGGCCGCCACAGGGGCCCGGGGCCGCACCTGCTGGTGGGCAGCCACATCGAAAGCCAGAACCAGGCGGGCTGGCTCGACGGTGCGCTCGGCGTCATGGCAGGGGTTGCGCTCGCCCGCGCCGGCCTGCCCGTGGATGTCGCGGCCTTCGCGGATGAGGAAGGGCACTTCGAGGGCGGCTTCCTCGGCAGCAGGTCCATCATCGGCGAACTCAGCGAGGACGAGATCGACCGCAGCAGGAGCCGGAACGACGGCACGCCGCTGCGTGACGCGCTCGCCGCCGCGGGCCTCGCCGGCAAGCCGCGCATGGTGCTGGAACCCGGCCGTCACAAGGGCTTTTTCGAGATGCACATCGAGCAGGGCACGCAGCTCGAACGGAAGGGCCTGCGCGCGGGCGTCGTCACGGGCATCGTCGCCATCTGGCAGTGGCGCATCGCGATCGAAGGGATGCAGGACCACGCCGGCGGTACGACGATGGAAGAACGGCGCGACGCGGGCCTTGCCGCCATCCGCCTTCTCGCCGCCATCGACCAGGAATTCCCGCGCGTGCGCGGGGCGCGCAGCACCTGGACCACGGGCAGCATCAGGCTCGATCCCGGCGCGCCCTCCATCATCCCCGGCCGGGCCGAGGTGATGTTCCAGTTTCGCGATGTCTCCGTCCCCGTGCTGGAGCGGATGGAAACGACGCTCCGCGCCCTGGTACTGGACAGCAACCGCCGCGAGCGCTGCGAGGCAACGCTGAGCCAGGTCAGCCGCGCCAAGCCCGCGCTCTGTGATCCGAAGATGATGGCGGCGCTGGATGCGGCGGCGGAATCGATCGGCCCCGGCCTCTGGCAGCGCATGCCTTCGGGCGCCGGGCATGACGCGCAGTACATCGCCAGGCGCATGCCCGTCGCGATGCTCTTCACGCCCTCCATCAACGGCATCAGCCACCACTGGGCCGAGGACACGAAGGAGGAGGATCTGGCGCACTGCATCCGCATCCTGGGCGATGCGGCGGAGCGATACCTCACGGCGTGATCGTCAGGCGGGTTCGATCACGTCGCCGGGGCGGACGATGCCGCCCCTTTCGATCCGGCAGTCCAGGCCGCTGCGGTGGATCAGCGTCACGCCGGCCGGCGGAAGACGAAGAGCGTGCCGCGCACCGGCGCGCCGCGTTCCTCGCGCAGCACGACCTCCTCGCGCGCGGCCTCGGCCAGCCCGGCCTCGCGCGCGAGCGCGACCACATGCGCGGGGTCGTGGCGGTAGCGCAGACCCTCGCCCAGCGCGTAGCCGCCGCCCTCGCCGGTCTCGATCGAGAAGGCCGCGATGCCGCCGGCCGCGAGTGCGCCAGCGATGCCACGCATCGCGACACCAAGGTCGCCCAGGTAGTTCAGCACGTCGGCCGCGGCGACGAGATCCCACGCGCCCGGATGCGCGGTGAGGAAGGATTCCAGATCAGCCTCGTGCAGCGCCGCATAGATACCCCGCCGCGCCGCTTCCTCAAGCATGCGCGGCGAAAGGTCGAGGCCTTCCATCCGCGCCGCGAAGGGCGCGAGCGCGACGCCGGACAATCCCGTGCCGCAACCGAGGTCGAGCACGCGCAAGGCCCTGGCCGGCGCGATGCCCGCGCGCCCGATCAGCGCGGCGAGCGCGGCGGGCGTGCGGTAGCCGAGGCGGCCTTCCAGTTCCGCATCGAAGCGCGTCGCATAGCGGTCGAACAGCGCGCGCACATAGTCGGCCGGCGCACGATCCGGCGGCGGCGCGGCGCCGAGGGCAGC
>JAYRQX010000191.1:0-1869 GCA_041910415.1 Acetobacteraceae bacterium
GCCGGGATCGGGGCGGCAGCCGATGCAGCAGGGCGCCTCCGGCACCAACAGGGCGGCGCCGCCCGGCGCGTCCTCGACCGGCGCGAGCCAGCCGGTCACCCGCACCACGCGCCCGTCCAGCCCCGGCGCGTCGTCGCGAAGAAGGTCGGGCCACCGCAGCATCCTGTCCCGCACCGCGATCTCCCATCGGCTCTCCACGGGATGAAGCCTACCCCGGAACGGAATCGCGTCTGGATGGATTTGTCGTCATGCGGTCGGCAGCGCCGCAGCGCGGGCGGCATGGCGCGACCCCAGGGTGAAAACCCGATCAGGCGCGGCTGCTTTCGCCCCCCCTGGCGGACCCAGCAAGCGGATTGGTTGGCTGCCTGGAGGCCCGCCTTCATCATGGCCAAACAGGCACGCCGTCCAGCCCCGCGGTTTCTGGCAGGCCGCAGATCAGGTTCGCGTTCTGCACCGCCTGGCCGGCCGCTCCCTTGCCGAGATTGTCGACCACGCCCATCGCGATCACCAGGTTGCGCTCGGGATCGGCGGCATAGCTGACAAAGGCGAGGTTCGAGCCGGTCGCCCATTTGGTCTGCGGCGGCTTGTCGGTCACGCGGACGAAGGCCCGCCCGGCGTAGAAGCGCCGGGCCGCGTCCAGGCACTGGCCCGTGGTGGCGCGGCCGCGGCAGTACATGGTGGCGAGCACGCCGCGGGTCATCGGCACCAGGTGTGGCGTGAACACCAGCCCGGCCGCGCTGCCGCCGCTCAGCCGCTCGATCGTCTTGGCCATCTCGGGCATGTGGACATGCTTGAGCAGACCGTAGGGCACCAGGTTCTCGTTGCTCTCGGCGAAGCCGAACCTGCTGTCGGCGCCGCCCCGGCCGGCACCGGAGATGCCGGTCTTGGCGTCGATCACGATGTTGCCGGGCTCGATCAGCTTGCCAGCCAGCAGCGGCGCCAGCGCAGTCAGGGTCGCCGCGGGGAAGCAGCCTGGGTTGGCAATGCGGGTCTGACCCTCGATCCGGTCCGGCCAGACGTCGGCCAGGCCGTAGGCCCAGCCCTCGGCGTAGCGGTGGTCGCCGCCGATGTCGACGATCTTCACCTCCCTGGGGACGCGCGCCAGCGCCTCGGCCGAGGCGCCCGTGGGCAGCGACGCGAACAGCAGGTCGAGCTTCGGCAGGGTCACAGGGTCCCACTTCTCGATGACCAGCTCGGCCAGCCTGGCTGGCACACCGGGGAAGCGGTCCACCAAACGGCTGCCGGCGCTGCCCTCGCCTGCGGCGTAGACAAGCTCGAAGGAAGGGTGGCTCGCGATCAGGCGCATCGCCTCGCCGCCGCCAAAACCGCTGATCCCGACAATGCCGACGCGAATGCTCATGGTGGTGTCCTTCTGGGGTTCGGGCAAAAGAAAACCCCCGGAGCCGAGGGCTGCGGGGGTTCAGGAATGCGGGCCGGGGCCGCTCCGGCGGGTGGCACCTAGGGTAAGGCGGTCGCCACGCGGGAGGACGCTGATCGGCGCGCAGCCCAGGAAGCCGCCGCTTGAGTGCAGCGACGTCGGCGTCGGTCACAAAGGGCCTGGTTCCCGGGCATGTCCCGCGACCCTGTCGCTCCCCCCATTCATCGTCAAGCGGAATGTCTGCTGACCGCCCAAAGCCGCCGTCTTCGATTGGGTTTTCACCCCGGTCGCGGCCCGACAGCTTGAAAGAACGATCATCGGCGATCGCTGCCATCGGCGGCAGCGATGGCGTCATACCGGGCTCATGAAATGCTGACGCATTTCATGCTTCACACGCCAGCGCGCCTCTGGCGCTCGGCTTCGCCGCACCCGCGGCGGATCAGCTTCGCTGACCGCGGGCGGGCCGCATTCGCGGCCTCGGCCAGCTTCGC
>JAYRQX010000192.1:0-1583 GCA_041910415.1 Acetobacteraceae bacterium
CAGCACCAGGCGGATCGGCTGGGTCGGGAAGGCGGGCTGCGCCTGGGCGCTGCCCGCGGCAAAGGCCAGCGCCCCCAGCATACGGCGGGACAGCGTCATCGCGTCGGCTCCACGAAGGGGCGCAGCGGCAGGTCGAGCGCCGAGGCACTGAGCGTCAGGGTGAAGACGGGTGGTCTTCCGTGGGGGATCTGCTTCATGTGGTTCGCGTCCGTGCCGGCAATGGAGAAGCGCAGCCGGCTGCCCTTCCTGAAGACCCAGGATGTCGGCAGCAGCGGGATGCGGATTCTTTCCGCGCGGCCCGGCGTCAGGGGCGCGGCATCCTGGCCATGGAACGTCCGGTACGGCCAGGTGCAGACGTAGTCGGGCGGATGCGGCGCTTCCTTGCGGTGCAGCGCGCGCAGCAGGCCTTCGGTGACGTAGCGCACGCGGCCATCGGCCTCGACTTCCGAGAGGTAGCAGAGGATCGAGGCATCGGCCTCGCTGCAGGCGATGGTGAGGTCCGCGATGACGTGGCCCGTCAGCTCCGTGTCGCGATCGAAGGGCGCGCTGTCATAGGCGGGCAGCGATTGCTGCCGTTCGTGCCAGTCCTCGTGATAATTGCGGCTGTCGATGGCCGCGATGCGCTCGTAGCGCGTGCCGTCGCCGGTCGAGAAGCCGAAGTCGCTCGGGTGCGCGATGTCTGTGTGCGTGCCTGCTTCCGGTGTCAGCGCGGCGGGCGCCAGGTGCAGCCGCGTGGTCATGGGCACGGGTGGCCATTGCGTCGCGGCCTGCCAATTCTCAGCGTGCATCGAGAAGTAGTGGATCGGTGCCTCGTCCCGCAGGCCGGTGCGGCACTCACAAAGATATTCGTCGAAGAAGCGTAGCACCTCGCCGAGCAGCGCGAATTGCGGGTCCACGCCCGCGCGCCAGGGCGAGACATTGACGCGCGCGCCATGGTCCCAGGGACCCAGCAGAAGGTGCGTCGGGTTGCCCTGCATCGTCAGGTAGCGCGCGATGGCGCCGTTGGCGTAGCCCGCGCCGTCGAGCCAGCCGGAGACGGCGTAGATCGCGACATCCTTGCGGATCTGCCGGCACACCGAATAGGGGCTGATGTTCGCGGAGGAGAAGGACGGGTCATAGGGCAGCGGCTGCTCGCGGAAGCGCAGGTCGCCCATGAACTCCGGCTGGTGGAAATTGCCGAGATGCTCGCGCACGGCGTCGCGCAGCAGCGCGCCGTCCGGGTCCTCGTCCACCGGTGCCGGACCTGCCAGCTCCGGATTGGCGTAGTAGGAGACCCTGGACAGCATGTCGCGCCGGTCATGGTCCATGGCGACCATGAGCTCGTCGTACACGACGGCCAGCTTGTTCAGGTAGACGCCGCCCGGATAGTAGTGGTCCGACCAGGTGTCCCACACGGCAAACAGCGGCGCGATCGCCTTCACCGCCTGATGTCCCGTGCTCGCCAGGAAGTCCGACGCCGCGCCGGGATACGAAATCCCCGTCGCGCCGATGCGTCCGTTGGACCAGGGCTGCGCGACGATCCAGTCCGCGATCTCGGCCGCATCCTCGCGTTCCCGCGGCGAGCGGAAGGCGTCGCGCGTGCC
>JAYRQX010000193.1:0-3423 GCA_041910415.1 Acetobacteraceae bacterium
CAATACGGCTCTCATTGAGGACAATCCCCCCATCCCCCTTTCCGGGAAAGGGGGCGACTGATTGGGGCCGCTGCGCGGCCAACAAAAATCGGGGAGGGCCTGCCCGCCGCTGTCACGCCGCCATCTCCCCCGCCGCGCGGTTGATTTCGGTCAGCGCCAGCGCGCGGTCGAAGTGCGCGGCCAGGCGCTGGTCATGGCTGACGAAGACCAGCGCGGCACCGGCGGCGGCCGTCTCGCGCAGCAGCAGGTCGACGAAGATCTGCTGCCGCCCGGCATCCAGCGCCGAGGTCGGCTCGTCGGCGATCACGATTTCCGGGCGGCCGATCAGCGCGCGCGCGGCGGCGACGCGCTGCTGCTGGCCGACGGAGAGTTCGCCGGCCGGCTTGCGCCAGTCCGTCGCGGCGAGGTCCAGTTCGCCGAGCAGCCGTTCGGCCGCCGCCCGCGGCGTGCCGTCGTCATCCGCCGCGCGGCGTTTGCGCCGCGCCGAGAAAGTGCAGGGCAGCAGCACGTTGTCCAGCGCGGAAAGCCAGGGCAGCAGGTTGAACTGTTGAAAGAGAAAGCCGATGTGGTCGGCGCGCAGCCGGTCGCGCGCGTGGCTGCCGAGGTGGGCCAGGTCATGTTGCAGTACCTCGACGCGGCCGGATTCGGCCAGCGCGACACCGCCGACAAGGCCGAGCAGCGTGCTCTTGCCGCTGCCGCTGGGGCCGTGGAGGAACAGCCGCTCGCCGGTGGCGAGGGTGAAATCGTCGATCCGCAGGCAGGGGACGCCTTGGCGCGGCCAGCGAAATACCAGTTGCGCGACGCGGATGGCCGGGGCGGTCATGGGCCGGTGGACCGCGGGGCGCGCTACCAGTTCAGTTTCGGCTGCTTCGGCGTCAGCATGCCGGCGCCCTGGCCGCTCGGTCCGGCACGTTCGACTTCCAGCCGGTAGAGCCGCTTGAAGCGGGTGAAGATGGTGGTTTCCAGGCTCTTCAGCTGTTCCGGCTTGGCGCACTGGAAGACGTAGCTGGCCTCGATGTCGCCGTGCTCGCCGTTATCGCCATTCCCCGCATCGGCCGCCTTTTCCTTGCCGGCGGGTTTGTCCGTGGCGGGTGAAAACGGCGTCGACAGGTCCACCGTCGCCAGCCGGCATTCGGCGGCCGGCGTCGGCTTGAACAGGCCCGGTCCGTCGCTCAATGCCTTGAGCATGGCCTCGACCGCCAGCTTCTCCGCCGCCGTGCGCGGCATGCGCTCGAACCCGACCGCGGATTCCGCCGGCATGTCCAGGGTGACCGCGAAATGCGCGCCGTCGATCACCACCTCGAGCTTGCCGGCGCCGTGCACGTGCGGCGCGGCGGAGGCGGCGGAACTGGCAAGCGACGCGGCAAGCAATATGGCGAGGGAGCGTTTCACGATTTTCCTTTCAGTGCGAATGGCGGGCGCCGAGCACCACCACGGCGATCCCCAGCGCGAGCAGGATGCCGTGCCAGCCGATGGATTGCGTCTCGCGCTTCAGGCGCGGCATCAGGTCGGCGACGGCGACATAGATGAAGCTGGCGGCGGCGATGGTGATGATGCGCGGCACCCACTCCGTCGCGCCCTCCAGCGCGTAATAGCCAACGACGCCGCCGGCCACGGCGGTGAGGCTGGAAACGCCGTTCCAGAACAGCGCGCGGGCACGCTTCCAGCCGGCGGCGAGCAGGATCGCGAAGTCGCCCGCCTCCTGCGGCACCTCGTGGGCGATGATCGCGAGCGTCGCGCCCCAGCCCAGCGCCGGATCGGCGAGGAAGGCGGCGGCGATCAGCACGCCGTCGGTGAAATTGTGGAAGCCGTCGCCAACCAGGATCGATATCGTCTCGCTGCCGCCGCCCGCGTGCTGGTGGTCGTGGCGATGGTGGTGATGGGCGTGGGTGTGGTCGTCGCAGCGCTCCTCCTCGGCATGACAATCGGCTTCGCCCCCGCCGTGGTGGGCATGGCGCCAGAGCGCGATCTTCTCCAGCATGAAGAAGCCGAGGATGCCGCCGAGCAGCAGGGGGAAGACCTCGTGCGGCGTCATGCCCGATTCCAGCGCCTCCGGCAGCAGGTGCAGCATCGCGGTGGCCAGCAGCAGGCCGGTGGAGAAACTCACCGTCAGCGCCAGCCAGCGCCGCGGCAGGCCGAACATCACCAGCGCGGCGGCGGCGACGCTGAGCAGGCCACCGGCAACGCAGGCGAGCAGGATCTGGGCGAGCAGGGGAATTTGCATGGGGGAAGGGCGAATGGCGGGCCGCTTGCCCGCGCCGCGCATTCAAGCACAGGCGATCCTCAAATGCAACAATGTTGCATTTGCTTGCAAACTCTGGTTTCATCCGCGCCATGGCTTCCCGCGCCCCGTCCACCCCTTCCGCCGCCCCCGCCGACGATGGCGACGACTGCGCCGAGCTGCTGCGCGGCGCCGGAATGAAGGTCACCCGTGCCCGCACGCGGGCACTGCTCGCCCTGCGCCGCGCCGCCGCGCCGGCCAGTCACGGCGAGGTCGAGGCGGTCATGGCCGGCGACGGCGATGCGGAAGGCATCGACCGGGTGACGCTCTACCGGGTGCTCGACAGCCTGGTTGCTGGCGGCCTGGCGCTGAAGGCGGTGGACCCGCGCGGCGTGTTCCGCTTCACCCTGGCCGACAGCGCGCGGCGCCACGCCGGGCACGTGCATTTTCGCTGCGTCGATTGCGGTGGCGTGTTCTGCCTCGAAGCCGCGCCGCCGCCACCGCCGCGCCTGCCGCGCGGCTTCCGCCTGGCGCAGGTCGAGGTCGACGTGCGCGGCACCTGCGCGCAGTGCGGCGGCAAGGGGCACGCATGAATGCCCGGCGCCGTCACCAGAAACCCCCTCGCATCAGCCTCCGCCCTGGCGGCTGGATCGCCATCGTCGCGGCCCTGCTGCTGCTGTTCGCGCAACAGGCGGCGCATCGCCACATGGCGGGCCACCTGGGCGAACAGCTCGTGGCGGCCCAAGGCGCCGGCCATGGTCCGGCGGCCGGTGGCGAGGACGACGCGCACCACGGCGCGGAGAGCCAGCTCCATCCTTGCGTCGGCTGTCTCTCGCTGGCCGGCCTCGACATGCCGCTGGCGTCACCACCGCCGTGGTCCGGCGATGGCGCACAGGCCGGCATTCCGCCGCTCGCCGCCGTCCCGCCACGGCTGACTTTCCGCTTCCCCGCCGCCTACCGGAGCCGCGCCCCGCCCCGCCACCAAGCCTGACCAGAACCGCCGCCCTCGCCCGCGCCTGGGCGGCGTCCTTCATTTCAGCTTGGAGCACACCATGAGATTTGCATCGACACGCCTGCTGGCGGCCTGCGGCCTGCTCGCCAGCCTGCCGGCGACCGCGGCGAACGCGGAACTGGACGCCCTGCGCGAGGAGATCGCGCGGATGAGGAACACCCATGAACAGCGCATCGCGGCGCTCGAGCAG
>JAYRQX010000194.1:0-7234 GCA_041910415.1 Acetobacteraceae bacterium
CGATCTTCGAGGAGAAGGTCGTGGACTTCCTGCTCGAACTGGCGAAGGTCAGCGAGAAGCAGGTGGCGCCGGCGGAACTCGACAGCGCCGCCTGACCCGCGACCCGGGCCGGCGCCGCGGCGTCAGGCCCGGGCTGCCGCCTCGATGGCGGCGCGGATGCCGCCCACATACCAGCCCTGGGCGCCCGAGAGGTGCCGCCGGTTGTGCTCCAGCCGGGGGCGCAGCCGTTCGTACAGCATCGCATGCTCGTCAAGGCTCATGGCGCTGATGCGCCGGAGCTGCGCATAGGCGGCCTCGAACCGCTCCACGGGGTTGGCGATCGCGTCGTAGCCTTCGTCGATCACGTCGCCGAAGGTCTCGAATCCCATGCCGCGAAGGGCCGCGAGCACGCCCGCATTGCCGAACAGGATGAAGGGATTGCAGGAGGCGAGCGGCTTGACCGTCTTCTCCGTGAAGCGGCGCGTGTGGTCGGGCCACTCCATGTCGCTCTCGGTCACCACGGTGAAATAGGCCTGCGCGGTCAGGTCGCCGCTGAACTGCTCGACATGCGCGCCGCGGCCATGGCTGTCGAGCGCGGCGCCGCCGAGATCGAGGCGGAGCGGCAGGCGCGGCTCGACCTCGGCCATCAGCATCGCGATCCCGGCATCCTCGAGCCCCGGCAAATACGGACGCAGCCGCTCGGTGGTGATGGGCTCGGAGCCCGGCGGGAGCGGCGCCGTGAAGCCCCAGTTGAAGGAGACGAAGCCGCGGTCGTCGATGCCGTCGCGCACCATGCGCAGCAGCAGCGCCGCGCGGAAGATGTGGGGGATGTTGTTGAAGCAGAGGAAGCGGCGCGGACGACGCGCCTCGGTCGAGGAGGGTGTGTTCGTCCAGGGCAGCAGCAGATGCGAATTCCCCGCGCAGACAATGGATGGCTGCCCCCCGGAGGCCTCCATCGCGACCTCGGCGTAGCGCTCGACCACATTGGGGTTCTGCGCCACGTAGACGATGCGCGCGGGATCGCAGTCCAGCAGCTCCGCCATCCTGCGGAGCATCGCGGCGAAGAAGGCGTCCACGAAGGAGATCTCGTGCCCGCAATTGAGCAGGATGCGCGCCTGGCCCGCCTTCAGCATGTCGCGCACGAAGCCCGGCACGCGCCGGACCATGATGGCCGGGCGCCGTTCCTGCTGCGGCGGCCAGCCGCTTTCAAGCCACCACCAGAGCTCCGGCGCCGGGCCGGGCGCGGACAGCCCCGGCCTCCGGTCCTCCGGCAAGGCGTGCCGCAGCCCGGGCGGGCAGTCCCCGGCATGGAGGATCGGCACGTCGCCGGCGAGCGAGAGTCCGGCGATGTCGGCGTGGCGCGCGAGCCTGGCGCGTTGCCCCGCGGCATCGAGGCCGGCGAAGCCGAGGGCCAGGGCCTCCGTCGAATCCGGCCCCTCCGCCATTGCGGCCGCAAAGGGGGTCAGGGCGCCGGCATCGTCGAAGGGAACGAAATCCAACAGGCGCTTCGCCAGGGCAGGATCGGCCTGCGCCTCGCGGGCGGCCATGGCCAGGCAGTGCCGCCGCGCGGCGGCGTGCACATCCGACGCGTACCAGCCGGCGGGCGCCCGCTCGGTCTGGTTCGGCAGATCCGCGATGCTCCGCGTGAGCCGCCAGAACCCGTCGCGGAGCATGTCGCGGTGTGCGTGCGGCGCCCTGATCGACCCGATGAGCAGCGAGAACGCGATGATGTCGCGCGCTGCCGCCTGGGCGGGCGTGCCCGGCGGAATCCTGGCGAGCGCTGCCCGCGCGACCTCGGCAAGATCGGCATCGGCGTGGCGGCGCAGCTCCGTCGCGGTGGCATTCAGCGTGGCCGCGTCGGGGATGCGCGCCAGCCTTTCGTCCAGCAATCGAGAGATCCCGGTCGCAGCCCCGGCGGCATCGCTCATGGCGCCGGTCTGCCCGCGGAGCCCATGCCGAGAATCCCGCGCACGCCCCAGAGGAACCGGGTGTCCACGTTGCCCAGCAGCCCCCGGCCATTGGCAGGCCCATGGAAGCAGCCGTCGAGCAGGCCGGACACCGTCTGACGCCGCGACAGCGCCGCCTCCATCACGAGGGCGCGGAGCGTGGCGTGCCCGGAGGCGGCCCAGACCACGTCGATCCCGTCCTCGGGCGCCGAGAGGATCGCCATGAGCGCGCGCTCGGTTGCATCCGTATCGTTCACATCGACGATCCAGACCGTGCTGGCGAGCCGGGCGACGGCGGCCGGCGCCTGCGTCCCCACCCAGTCCACGAAGACGATCCGCTGCGTCTCCTCGGGCGCCTGGCCCTTGTGGTCCAGGGACCGCCAGGCCCGGCGCACCGCGCTGACCAGCGGGTCCCAGGAGATGTCGGGATAGGCGAGGGGAAGATCGACGCTGACCGTGTCCGGCGCGGGCGCGGAATCCGCATCGAGCCAGTTCCAGCGGTTGTCCTGCACCAGCATGTCGGTCTCGCGGAGCGCCATGATGGCCGCGCCCCGGCGCCCCCCGACCTGCAGCAGCACGCGGCGCGGATGATGGCGTGTCGCCGCGTCGGCCTCTCCCGCATCGGCGAGGTGCAGGCCGAGGGGCAGGAAGGGCTCGATGATCGCCCGCACGTCCGGACGGACCACCAGCGTGGTCGCGGCATGGGCGGGCAGGTGCCGGATGAGCGAGAAGTAGGACACGAGCGGGAGGACGCCCTTCTCCGGCCCGAAGACGGACAGATCCACGACGAGGCCGGGCTTGATGCCGTGCAGCAGGCGGAACGCATTGGAACGCCCGAGCGCGGCGCGCCGCTTCAGCTCCTCCCGCGCCGCGACCGCGACCGCCCCGAGGCTCGCCAGCGGCGGCCGCGTCGTCGCGATGCGGACCATCGCGTCGGCCATCTCCTCGGGCGTCTCCGCCACCATCTCGCCGGCGAGCGAGGTGCCGATCGCCGAATGCGCCGCGACCAGGGACGGCATGCCCAGCGCCAGCATGTCGGCGACCTTGATCTTGAAGCCCGTGCCTTCGAAGGTCGGCGCCAGCGCCACGTCGCATTGGGCGTAGAAGCCCGCTTCCGTCGGCACGCGTCCGAGGCGCCGGCAGGACAGCCGCGTCTCCAGCACGTCGCTCGCCGTGCCGCCGAGGATGAGATCGACCGGCGCGAAGCTGCGCGCCACGCGCTCCTCCAGCGCCTTCAGCACGGCGCGCATGCCGCTGACGTTGTAGGTGTGGGCGGAGCCCAGGAAGCCGAAGGTCACCTTGTCCGGGTGCAGGTAGCCGCGGCGTTCCGGCCCCGCGGCACAGGCCTCCACCGCCGCGTCGTAGAAGGGCACGGTGACGACCTTCGCGGAGACGAGCAGCAGCAGCTCCCGCGCGTCCTTCTCCTGGATGGTCATGGCGATCTGCGCGCGGTTGATGCCGAAGATCTCGGCGGCCTGCTCGGGCTCGTAGAAATCATGCCCGATCCCGAGGCGATCGAGCAGCGCGCGCCGCTTCCAGAAGAGGTCGTGGGTCTCGAGCACCGTCGTCGTCGCGCGCGGCGCCAGCGACAGCGCCTTGGACAGCCAGACATTGTGCACCACGAAGAGGTCGAAATGCCGGTGCCGGAACAGGTTCCTCAACTGCGTCTCGAGCTCGGCGCTCCACCATTCGTCGAGCGCGTGGAAGCGCCCTTCCCGCGGCGGCAGGCCGACCGAATGTTCGGCATGGACGATGATCACCTCGTCCCACTGCTGTCGCATCTCCGCGAAATCGCGGTCCTGGAAGCGCCAGTACCAGCCGCCCTCGAAGGCGTAGAGCAGGAAGGTGACGTGGTAGCCCGCCTCCTTCAGCATCGCCGTCGTCTGGAGGGTGCGCCGGCGGTGACCGACATCGGCGGGCCAGGTCGCGAAGGGCGAGAGGACGAGCGCGGTCTTCATGGCGTCCGGTCTCAGCGGCGCGGCGCGGTCGCCGTGCCCATCATGACAGTGGCGATGTAGATGGCGCGGAGCTGCAGCGCGAACTGGTCCTTGTCCAGCGGATCATGGGTGAAGGCGCGCAGGTTCCGCGCCTCGGCGGGCAGGCGGAGCGTGATGTCGGCGAACTCCTCCTGCAACCGCTTCGCCTCGGTCGCGGCGATGCCGGCCACCATGTCGGACGCCGCCTGCCAGAAGACGCGGGTGCGGAAAAAGGCCAGCGTCATGCGCTCGACCGCCACCAGGTGCTCGGCGAGCATGGCGGGTTCGTACCAGATGCTGCCGATGCCCACGCGCTCCAGCAGCTCGGTCTCGTCATTGCTGATGAGCGTCGCCGCGCCCTTGCGGCCAAGCGCCGGATCGAAGCCGCCGAAACGATCGAAGACCTCGCGGCGCCAGGCCATGTTGGCGCCGACGATCCACTCGCCGCGGCGGAGGAACCGGCCATGGCTGCCCCAGTCGATGCAGGAGAGGTAGCCCGAGAGGGTGTCGTCGTACCAGGCGGGGCGCTCCGGCGAATCGTAGCGCGGCAGCACCTTGCCGCCGACGACCATGGCGCCGGGCTGTTCCTGGAAGGCGCGCTCGACCGCGCGGCACCAGCCGGGATGCACATAGGCATCGTCGTCCAGGAAGCAGATCACCGGCGCCTTGGCGGCCGCGATCCCGTGGTTGCGCGCATTGGACAGGCCGAGGATGTCGCAGGGCTCGACCCGGAGCAGCCCCGGCGCCTCGATGCCGATCGCCCGGCGCTTCGCCGCCGGCGTGTTGTCCACGACGATCACCTCGTGCCGGCCGGGCTCCAGGCCGGGATCGGCCAGCAGCGCCGTCAGCGCCTCGCCGATCCGGTCGTAGCGGTCATAGGTGCAGATGACGATGGAGAGGTGGGGCAGGGTGGTCATGCCGCCACCGGGACGCCGGCGCCCCCCGCGGGATGCACGGAGATCGAGGAGAAGGAGAAGCTCACATCCTTGTCCGGCGAGCACAGCGTGGGATCGACGCCGAGCGAGAAGGCGAGCCCGCGCGCGGCAGGCGCCGGGGGCACGATGGCGCGGAAGAGCTTCGGCCCCGCCTCCTCCCAGGCGATGCGCGCATTGTCCACCATGAGGGAGAAGCTGCGCCCGGCCTCCGGTGCCACGAAGTCGCAGACGATGACCTCGAAGGCGAAGGGGAGGTCGCGCGGCAGGGCGAGCGTGCCCGCGATGCGGCCCGAGGCGTTGACCCAGCGCTTGACGTAGTTCGGGCCCGTCTCCAGGTCGAAGACATTGTCGAAATAGATGTTGGGCATGCGCACGTCATAGGCCCAGTCGCGCCGCTCGGCCGCGGCGCGGGCGATCGGCAGCCCCGTGGTCAGATGGGATTCGATCACCTCGGCCAGCCGGTCGATGCGCTCGCCCATCCGGTCGAGGCGGGCATCGAGGTCCCGGAAGCGGCTGCCCAATTCCTCGAAGAAGGCCTCGGGCGAGGCGTTGAACAGGGCTTGGGGGTCCTTCATGCGCGATTCCGGGCCAGGGGGAAGCAACCGCTTCCATCATAAAGGGGATTGGGGCGCTGCCCAGGGGGCGGTTCGCCCAATGATTGTGCAAAGCAGCGGGCGATAGGCGCCGTCCTTGCACGGGAGCGCGCGCGCCGCCATACAGGATGTGAAGCCCCGCGAAAGGGGCGACATCCAGGGAGATGGCGACGCGTGTCGGACACGATCCTCGAAACCGAGGGGATGACAAAGGAGTTCCGCGGCTTCGTCGCGGTCAGCGACGTGTCGCTGCGCATCAGGCGCGGCACCATCCACGGGCTGATCGGGCCGAACGGCGCCGGGAAGACCACCTGCTTCAACCTTCTGACCAAGTTCCTGCAGCCGACGCGCGGGATCATCCGCTACGACGGGCGCGACATCACGGCCATGAAGCCGGCCGATGTCGCGCGGCTCGGCCTGGTGCGGTCCTTCCAGATCTCGGCGGTCTTCGCGCATCTGTCGGTGCTGGAGAATGTCCGCATCGCGCTCCAGCGCCAGCGCGGCGCCTCCTTCGATTTCTGGCGCTCCGAGACGCTGCTCCGGCGCTATGACGACCGGGCGCGGGAACTGCTCGCCGATGTCGGGCTGACCGGGTACGAGCTGCACGCGGCGGGCGACCTGCCCTATGGCCGCAAGCGGGCGCTGGAAATCGCGACGACGCTTGCGCTCGACCCCACCATGATGCTGCTGGACGAGCCCACCGCCGGCATGACGCATGAGGATGTGGACCGCATCGTGGCGCTCGTGAAGCGGGTCGCCGCCGGGCGGACCGTGCTGCTGGTCGAGCACAACCTCAAGGTCGTCTCGGGCCTCTGCGACACCATCACGGTGCTCGCCCGCGGTTCGGTCCTGGCCGAAGGAAATTACGCCGAGGTCTCGCGCAACCCCGAGGTCATCTCGGCGTACCTGGGAAGCGAGGCCGAGACGGTGGGAGTGCCGGCCCATGGCTGAGACGATCGCCGCAAGGCCGGGTTCCGCGACCGCCGGCGTGACGCCCATGATGCGGATCCAGGGCCTCGAGGCCTGGTACGGGGAAAGCCATGTCCTGCATGGCGTCAACCTCGACATCCGCGAAGGCGAGGTGGTGACGCTGCTGGGCCGCAACGGCGCCGGCAAGACGACGACGCTGCGCGCCATCATGGGCCTCGTCGGCAGGCGCGCGGGGTCCATCCAGTTCGCCGGGCGGGAGATGATCGCCGCGCGGTCCGACACCATCGCCCGCGCGGGCATCGCCTATTGCCCGGAGGAGCGCGGCATTTTCGCCAGTCTCGACGTGACCGAGAACCTGATGCTGCCGCCGGTGGTGCAGCCGGGTGGGCTGCCGGTCAGCGAGATTTATGATCTCTTTCCGAACCTCAAGGAACGGGCGCGGAGCCAGGGAACAAAGCTCTCGGGCGGTGAGCAGCAGATGCTGGCGATCGCGCGCATCCTGCGCACGGGGGCCAAGCTGCTGCTGCTGGACGAGCCGTCCGAGGGCCTGGCACCCGTCATCGTGCAGCAGATCGGCCGCACGATTCGCGACATCAAGGCGCGCGGCTTCACCGTGCTGCTGGTCGAGCAGAACTCCCACTTCGCGCAATCGGTCGCCGACCGGCACTATGTGATGGAGCATGGACGCGTGGTGGACATGGTGCTGAACAAGGACTTCGCCGCCGAACGCGAGCGGCTGAACCAGTATCTCGGCGTCTGAACCGGCGCCGCACAGGGAAAAAAGAAGACCATGATGATCGAACGCCGCAATTTCCTGACCGCCGCCGCGGCCGCCCCCATCGCCGGCGCGCTGCGGGGCCGCAGCGCGCGCGCCC
>JAYRQX010000195.1:0-4272 GCA_041910415.1 Acetobacteraceae bacterium
ACAGCCCCACCGGCAGCCGGCGCGACAAGGTGCGGCTGCCGACCGGCTCCCCGGTCGCGACATAGGTTTCCACGAGCTCGCGCAGGATCATTGCGCTGCGTGGGTCGAGGCCCGGCACCGAGATCGTCGGCGGGGCCGAAAGGGGGCGATTCGGGGGTCCCATGCGATTGCCTCTTCGGAAAGCTTGGTGTCCCGGGGGGCGGAGGTCAACCATCCTGGCGACTGCCGATTGACGGGGCCCGCCCCGCGCGCCAGACACCCCGCATCCACGATTTCACATGAAAGTTGCCGCCCCGATGCGCCCTTCCGGCCGCGCGCCCGACGCGCTCCGCACCGTCTCCCTCGAACCCGGCTTCGCCCGCCATGCCGAAGGCTCCTGCCTGATCCGCATGGGCCAGACCGAGGTGCTCTGTACCGCGAGCGTGGAAGGCAAGGTGCCGCCCTTCCTGCGCGGCCAGGGCCAGGGCTGGGTCACCGCCGAATACGGCATGCTGCCGCGCGCCACGCACACCCGCGGCGACCGGGAGGCGGCACGCGGCAAGCAGTCCGGGCGCACGCAGGAGATCCAGCGCCTGATCGGCCGCTCGCTTCGTGCCGTGACGGACATGAAGGCCATGGGCGAGATGTCGGTGCTGATCGATTGCGACGTGCTGAACGCCGATGGCGGCACGCGCTGCGCCTCCATCACCGGTGCCTGGGTCGCGCTGCACCTGGCGTTCCGGCACTGCATGAAGATGAACATTCTGGGCACGATGCCGCTGAAGGACCAGGTCGCCGCGGTCTCCTGCGGCCTCTGGCAGGGCACGCCGGTGCTGGACCTGGACTATCCGGAAGACAGCAAGGCGGATGCCGACGCGAATTTCGTGCTGACCGGAAAGGGCGGGATCGTGGAGGTGCAGGGCACCGCAGAAGGCGAGCCCTTTTCCGACGCTGCGCTGCTGTCCTTGCTCGGTCTGGCACGCGCCGGCACGGCGCAACTGTTCGCGAAGCAGCGCGCGGTGGTGGGTCTCTGACCGCCATGGCGCGGCGGCTGGCGGCCGGCGAGCGGATCGTGCTGGCCACCCACAACAAGGGGAAGGTGCGGGAAGTCGCGGCGCTGGTCGCACCCTTCGGCATCCAGGTGGTCAGCGCCGGCGAGCTCGGCCTGCCCGAACCCGCGGAGACCGAGGCTTCTTTTCTCGGCAATGCCCGCATCAAGGCCGTGGCGGCCGCGACCGCGGCGAAGCTGCCGGCGCTCTCCGATGATTCCGGATTCTCTGTGAGATCGCTCGACGGCGCGCCGGGGGTCTGGACCGCCGACTGGGCGATGCAGCCGGACGGCACGCGCGACTACGGCGCGGCCATGCGCAAGGTGATGGAAGCGGCATCCGAATTCGAGGATCGCGCGGCCTGGTTCACCTGCGCCCTCGTGCTCGCCTGGCCCGACGGTCACGTCGAAGGTTTCGAAGGCAAGGCCATGGGTCATTGGATCTGGCCGCCGCGCGGTGAGAACGGCTTCGGCTACGACCCGCTCTTCGTCCCCGAAGGACGTTCAGAAACCTTCGGCGAGATGGCGAGCGAGGACAAGCACAGGATCAGCCACCGGGCGCTGGCTTTCGCGAAGCTGGCCGCAGCCTGCCTGCCGCCGCGCGCGCCCTGAGCGGCGGTGTCTCCGGGTCCGCCGGCCGCTCCGGCGCCGGCGTATGGGCCTTGAGCCCGCGTCGCACCAGCGCCGCCCAGCCTTCCTCGGGCTCGTCCACCATCTCGAAGAGCTCGAGATCCTTCTCGTCCACCATGCCGTGGCGGAGGAGGGCGGGGAAGTTCACGACCTCCTGCCAGTAGTCCCGCCCGAACATCACGATGGGGACCGTCGGCGCCTTCCTCGTCTGCACCAGGGTCAGGATCTCGAAGAACTCGTCGAAGGTGCCGAAGCCGCCGGGGAAGATCGCCAGCGCATTGGCGCGCATGGCCAGGTGCATCTTGCGCATGGCGAAGTAGTGGAACTGGAAGGTGAGGCTGGGCGTGGAATAGGCGTTCGGCGCCTGCTCGGACGGGAGCGTGATGTTGAAGCCGATGGAGGGCGCGCCCACCTCGGACGCGCCGCGATTGGCCGCTTCCATGATCCCCGGCCCCCCGCCGGTCGCGATGACGTTGTCGCGCTGGGTCGAGGCCGGCGCCAGCGCACCGCCGCGGAGCGAGACGATGCGCGCGAGCTCCCGCGCGCGTTCGTAGTACACGGAATGCGCCAGGCGCTGGCGCGCGGCCTTCTTCGCGGCCACGCCGCTCGCCGCGGCCAGGTCCCGCTCGGCCACCTCGCGGCTCGGGATGCGGGCGCTGCCGAAGACGACGACGGTCGAGCGGATGCCCCAGTCACGAAGGGAAAGCTCCGCCTTCGCGTATTCCATGCCGAAGCGGAAGGCGCGCATCTCGTCGCGCAAGAGGAACTCCTGGTCCTCGATCGCCAGCCTGTAGCTGCGTGACCGCCGTTGCGCGCCGTTGTCCGGCATTGTTGTTCGACCTCCCGACCCCCGCGCGTGGCATGCAGGGAATCACGCCCGCCGTGGCCGCGGCAAGGGTCGGCTTCCCAGGCGACCCGCGCTGCCCGATCATGCCGGGGATTTCGGGAGGATCCCCCATGAACGACGAGACGCGCCGCAAGCTTTCCGGCGTTTCCACCGCGACGCTGACGACCGTGCTGTTCAAGCGCGGCTTCCGCAACGTCTTCCTGTCGCTGGCGCCGCTGTCGCCGGACGCGCCGCGCATGGTGGGGCCGGCCTATACGCTGCGCACCATCCCGGCGAGGGAGGATCTCGATCACCTCGAGGTCTTCAAGGACCCGGCGCATCCGCAGCGCAAGGGCGTGGAGGAATGCCCGCCCGGCGCCGTCTTCGTCATCGACAGCCGCGGCGACGCGCGCGCGGCCTCGGCGGGCGGCATCCTGATCACCCGGCTGAAGGCGCGCGGCGTCGCGGGTGCGATCACCGATGGCGGCTTCCGCGACAGCCCGGAGATCGCTGCGATGGGCTGGCCCGCCTATCATGCGACGCCCTCGGCGCCGACCAACCTGATCCACCACCATTGCGTGGATCTGAACGTGCCGGTCGCCTGCGCGGGCGTCGGCGTGCATCCCGGCGACATCATGGTGGGCGACGGGGAGGGCGTGGTCTGCATCCCCGCCCACATCGCCGACGAAGTGGCGAACGAGGCGTTCGAGCAGACGGTGTTCGAGGACTTCGTGGGCGAGCGCGTGGCCGCCGGCCACACGATCCGCGGCCTCTATCCGATGACCGATCCCGCCAACAGGCCGATCTTCGAGGCCTGGCGGAAGGAGAAGGGGCGGTAGCGCCCGCACGCGATTTGCCACGCCCGCGCGCGCCCCCCACCATGCCTCGCCACCAAGGAAGGGGACGCAGCATGGGCCGCCTGCAGGATCGACTGGCCGTCATCACCGGCGCCGCGAACGGGTTGGGCGAGGCGATCGCGATGAAATTCGCCGCCGAGGGCGCGCGGCTCGCGCTGCTCGATATCGACGAGGCCGGCCTCGCCCGCGTCGCCGCCGCGCTGAAGACGAAGGGGGCCAAGGTCTGGTCCGACGTGGGCGACGTGACCGAGGAAAAGACCGTCGTCTCCGCCTTCGACCGCATCGCCCGCGATTGCGGGGAGGTGGACGTGCTGGTGAACGACGTCGGCGGGTCCCGCAACGCGCGGATCTGGGAGATGTCGATCGAGGACTGGGACTACACCATCCGCCTCAACCTGCGCTCGACCTTCCTCTGCACACGCGCGGTGCTGCCCTCGATGCTCGCGCGCAAGACGGGCTCCATCGTCTGCCTCTCCTCGGGTGCCCGGAACGGCACGCCCTGGACGGCAGCGGTGACCGGCGGCGCGGCCTATTGCGCGGCCAAGGCCGGCGTCGCGGGCTTCGTGCGCGATGTCGCGATGGAGGTCTCCCATCTCGGCCCGCGCATCAACGCGGTGGCACCCGGCCCGATCGAGACCGAGCGCAACCGCGAGCCCTTCGCTCGCATGGCGCAGACGCTGGACCTGGCGCCGCATCGCATCGTGCCCATGAAGCGCCTCGGCCAGCCCTTCGAGATCGCGGACGCCGCGCTGTTCCTGGCCTCCGACGAGGCCAGCTACATCACCGGCGTGACGCTGGATGTGGCGGGGGGCCGCTGACCGCCCTGATTGACAAGGGCCGCCCCCGCCGCCATTGCCCCGGTCCGGACGCCACTCTCGGAACGGAATCGCACACAAAATGCCGATCGCCTTCGTGTTTCCGGGGCAGGGCAG
>JAYRQX010000196.1:0-3029 GCA_041910415.1 Acetobacteraceae bacterium
ACCTGCGCCTCGCCGGCGACGAGGGCCGCGACCGAGGGTCCGCCGCCGCGGTAATGCACGAGTTCCACCTGGGTCTCGGTGGTGGCGCGGAAGAGCTCGCCCGCGAGGTGCACGCCGCTGCCAGGACCCGCCGAGGCCAGGTTGTTGCGCCCCGGATTGGCCCGGAGATAGGCCACCAGCTCAGCGAAATTCTGCGCCGGCACCCTCGGGTTGACCACGATCACATGCGGCGAGAACCCCGCCACCGCGACGCCCACGAAGTCGCCGACCGTCTCATAGGGCACGCGGGCCGTCACCGCCGGGATCGCGGAATGGGCGCTGTTGATCAGCAGGGTATAGCCATCCGGCGCGGAGCGCGCGGCGTGCTCGGCGCCGATCATGCCGCCGGCGCCGGCGCGGTTCTCGATCACGATCGGCTGGCCGAGCGTGACGCTTGCGGGCTCGGCGATCAGCCGGCCGACGATGTCGTTCGACCCGCTGGGCGCGAAGGGCACCACCAGGCGGATCGGCCGGGTCGGCCGCCAGGGGGCAGCGGGTTGCGCCTGCGCCACGGCAGGCGCCAGGGCCGCGGCGGTCGCAAAGGCATGGCGGCGAGTGATCATCCCGGACGTCTCCTGTTGCACGCGGCTTCGTGGTGGACCGCGCTTCGAAGGCCCGCATAGCGCGGACGATGGCGAATTGCATCCCCGGGGATGGATCGGCGGCCTCCGCCACGGTATCCGGCTGGGCCAGAGGAGATTCGATTCATGCCGACTGCCGCTCAGGTCCTGATCGATTTCCTGGCCGAACAGGGCGTGGACCGTGCCTGGTGCGTGCCGGGCGAGAGCTACATCGCGCTGCTGGATGCGCTGCATGCGCACCCGGCGATGGACCTCGTCGTGGCCCGCCAGGAAGGTGGTGCGGGCTTCGCGGCGGTCGCCGACGCCAAGATGACGGGTCGCCCCGGCGTCGCCCTCGTCTCCCGCGGCCCCGGCGCCTGCAACGCCGCGATCGCGGTGCACACGGCCGAGCAGGACGCCGTGCCCTTCATCCTGCTGATCGGCCAGGTCGAGAAGCGCGATCTCCGCCGCAACGCCTTCCAGGAGATCGACTACCAGAACATGTTCCGCGGCGTGGCCAAGTGGGTGGGCGAGGTCACGGAACCCGACCAGGTCCCGGAATACATCGCCCGCGCCTACGCCATCGCCATGCAGGGCGTGCCCGGCCCCGTGGTGCTCTCGCTGCCCGAGGACGTGCTGGCGATGGAGTGCCATGCGCCACCCGTCCCCGCGACCCGCGTGCGCCCTGCCCTGCCCGATGCCGAGGATCTCGCCAGGCTCGCCGACCTGCTGCGCTCGGCCGAGCGCCCGATCCTGCTCGCCGGCCACGCCATCGACTGCGAGGGCGGGCGCGAGACGTTGCGGGAGTTCGCCGAGAGCTGGAACCTGCCCGTCGCCGTGTCCTTCCGCCGGCAGGACCTGTTCGACAACCGTCACTCGCTCTACGCCGGCGACCTCGGCCTCAGGAACCCGGAGGCCCAGCGCCATGCCTTCGCGCAGGCCGATCTCGTCGTCGCACTCGGCACGCGGCTGACCGACATCACGACCCAGGGCTGGATCTGGCCCGCGCTGGGGCAGCGGCTTGTCCATGTCTGCGCCGACCCGCGCTTCCTCGGCTGGCAATTCCCGGCCGAGCTCGCGCTTGCGGCCGATGCGCGCGCGGTGATCGCCGGCCTCGCCGCGCACAATGCCGGCGCGCCGCCCGACCGCGCGGGGTGGAATGCGCGGCTGCGCGCCATCCATGTCGCGGATTGCGTGGTCAAGCCGGGCGACTGGCCCGATGGCGTCGCCTTCGCCGATGTCGCGACGCTGATCGGGGAGGCCGCGGCGCCGGACGCGATCGTGACGCTCGATGCCGGCACCTTCGGCGCGCCCTTCTACCGCAAGGTCTTCTGGCGCCCGCCGCAGCGCCTGCTCGCCCCCATCTCCGGCGCCATGGGCTTCGGCATGCCGGCGGCGGTCGCGGCGGCGCTGCGCAACCCGGGCCGGCAGGTGATCGGGCTGGTCGGCGATGGCGGCGCGCTGATGACGGGGGCCGAGTTCGCCGTCGCCGTCGCGCGCGGCGCCGCGGTGAAGATGGTGCTGTCGGACAACGGGTCCTATGCCTCCATCCGCATCCACCAGGAACGCGCCCATCCCGGGCGCGTCAGCGGCACGGACCTGGTCAACCCGGATTTCGTGCGCTGGTGCGAGAGCTTCCGCGTGCCCGTCACGGTCGTCGAGGGCCGCGCCGATTTCCCGAAGCTCATCGACGCGCTGGCCGCCCCGGGCCCGGCGGCCATCGTCGTCCGCACCTCCCTCCAGGCCGTGCTGCCGCCGCCCAGGCCCTGACCCATCCGGGCACGTCGGCCTAGCCCTGCTTCCGCTTCTCGCGATGCGAGAGTTCGAGCGAGACGAGCCGCGCGAGCAGCACCGTCGTGAAGATCTGCCCCATCACCGCCTGCAGCGAGACGAGTGCGCGGGCGATCGGATGGACAGGCGCGATGTCGCCGAAGCCCGTGCTCGTCTGCGCGATCACGCTGAAATAGAGGAACTGGCTGCGGAAGGCCTCGGTATTCCCAGGCCTGCCACCGGCGAAGGCCTCGGCGTCCAGGAATTCGATGACGGAATAGAGCCCGGCGAAGGCCGTGGCCATCAGCAGGTAGACCGCGACCGCGCCTTCGATGCGCGCGATCGTGACGGTCCGTGCCGTGAAGACCTCCCTGAGCAGCGCCGCGCCGAGCACCACGAGGCACAGCACGGAGATGAAGACCGAGGCGATGATCACCGCATTGCTCGGCTGCGCCAGCGCGGCCCCGCGCGCGACGATGACCATGACCGACAGCGCGAGCAGCAGCCGCGCCAGCCGCGTCGGCTTCTCGAGGCCGAGAAAGCCCATGGCGACGACCATGGTCATGAGAATGGACTGCAGGTTCTGCGGGATCAGTGCCATGGTCGCCAGCGGTTCGGTCACGAAGATGGCGACGCAGAGGGTGCCGAGCAGCAGGTGCA
>JAYRQX010000197.1:0-2645 GCA_041910415.1 Acetobacteraceae bacterium
CCGGCGCGGTCGCGACCGGCGGGTAATTCGCCGCGAAGCTCGCCGTCCGCGCCCAATCCCGCACGGCGGTGTAGTCGGGCACGCCGCAGGCCGACAGCAGCAGGATGCAAGCGAGGACGAGGCGACTCGACACCCGGTGGTTTCCTTGTGTGCGTCCGAAGCGGTAGCGGTCCGGCGGCAGACGGGAAAGCCGGGCCGACAGCTCGATCCACCGGGACGCTAGCATTGAGTGGCGTTTGCGGAACGGGTGACCGGCTGGCCGAATATGGATAGCGTTTCCGACCTGCCCATTCGCCGCCGCCGGTCTAATGGCCGATGATGGCGGTGCGAGGGGCGCCGCGCCAGGCAGCATCGGGGGGATGGACATGCGGTCTCGAAGCCTTGCAACGGCCGCGGCGCTGGCGGCACTCGCCACCGCCCCTGCGGCGAAGGCGCAGACGCCGGAAGGCTGGGCCTTCGCGGTCACGCCCTATGTCTGGTTTTCGGGCATCAGCGGCGACGCCAGCGTCAACACGCGCCATCTCGGCACGATCACCCAGACCGTCTCGGCCGATTTCAACAACATCTTCGATTCCATGCGCTTCGGCGCCATGGGCTCGGCCGAGGCGCGCTACGGCCGCTTCGGCGTGCTGGCCGACCTGATCCTCCTCGACCTCTCCGAAGGCGTGGACACGGGCCGCGATCCCCGCGCGAATGGCGGCAGCGCTTCGATGCGCATGACGGCGGCGGGGCTCGCCGCGCTCTACCGCGTGGTGGACGAGCCGGGCGGCTGGATCGATGTCGGCGCGGGCATCCGTCCCTGGTGGGTGGATACGAGCATCACGCTCAATGCGGGCCGCGATCCCCTGCGCGACCCCGCGCGCTACGCCAGCCGCAATTTCAACTGGACCGACCCGATCATCGCCCTCCGCGGCCAGGTACGGCTCGGGCAGCAGTTCAGCCTGACGGGCTATGCCGATATCGGCGGCTTCGGCGCGGGGTCCCGGCTGACCTACCAGCTGCTCGCGACGGTGGACTGGAACGCCACCAACTGGCTGACGGTCAGCGCCGGCTATCGCCAGATCGCCTTCGAGTTCGAGAATGGCGGCGGCAAGCTGAACCTGACGCTGGGCGGCCCGATCCTGGGCGCGAGCTTTCGCTTCTGACCTCCAGCCCATCGTCGAGCCGGACGGGATCAGGGCCCGGACATGAAAAGAGCGCCTCGCGGCGCTCTTCTTTTGTTCGTTGGCGCGTCGCGCCAGGCTCAGCGGAGGACGATCTCCACGCGGCGATTCTGCGGCTCGCGCACATTGGGGCCCGTCGGCACCAGCGGCCGGCTGAAGCCGAAGCCCGCGGTCGTGATGGCTTCGCGCGGCACGCCCTGCCGGACCAGTTCCGCGGCGACGTTGTTGGCGCGGCGGATGGAGAGACCCTGGTTATACTGCGCGGAGCCGACGGTGTCGGTGTGGCCCGCCACTTCGATGCGCGTGACCTGCTGGCTGCGCGCCGCGGTCGCGGCCTGGCCCACGATCTCCCGCGCGCGGGCCGTCAGCTGATCCGATCCGAAGTCGAAGAAGACCAGGAAGCTGCGCGCCGGCGCGGGGGCCGCGGCGGGCGGCGGCGCGGGCGGCCGCTGGCCGAAATTGTACCGCACGCCCGCGATGAAGGAGTAGTTGTAGTTCTCGGTCTCGACGCTCTGGCGCGTCACCAGCCCGCCGGTGCCGGCCGGGGCGACCGTCAGGTTGTAGCTGGGGTTCAGCGTGCCGAAGAAGCGGAACTCGCCCACCACGGCAAGGCCCGGCACGGCGGTGATGGGGAAGGCGACGCCCGCCATGGCCTGGTAGGCGAACTGCGCGTCCTGGTCGTTCACCGCCAGCGCGCCGGAGGGCGTCGCCAGCCGCACATTGTGCCAGTCGATCCAGGCATAGCCGAGGCCGGCGCCGATATAGGGCTGCGCATGGCCGAGGCCGGTGAACTCGTAGAAGACATTCGCCATGACGGCGAAGCTGCGCTGGCGGCCGCCGCTGCTGGTGACGTTGAAGGCGCGGACGTCGTCCACCTGGTTCTGCCGCCAGGTGCCCTCGATCTCCGCGCGCACGCCGTTGCCGAAGCCCCAGCCGATGCTGAAGGTCTGCGCCCAGCCGACACGGAAGTTGACGCGCGCATCGCCGGTGCCGGCGAGGCCCAGCACGTTGCGCGTGGTCGGATCGAGGGTCGCGGAGCTTTCGCCCAGCAGGTTCGCGCCGGCGAGACCGGCGATGTAGAGCCCGTTCACCTGCTGCGCCTTTGCCGCGATGGGCGTCAGGCAGGCGGTGGCCAGGGCGAGGGTGCGAAGGATCGGTCGAATGGGCATGGGCGGGGCTCCCTCCGTGGCGCCGGGGCGGACGCGGATTCCAGGTTACCCAGCATAGGACGGTTGCGGAAGCGGTCGCCATGTATTCGCTATCGCAATTCAGCATGCGCGCGGCCTCGCCGCGTGGTTGCCGAATTCTGACAGCGTTCCCGCGTGGCATCGGGCTTCCCGCATCGTACACCCCTGGCGGGACACGGATGGGCGGTCCCTGTCGGGTGCTGGCGATGAGCGAAGCAGGCCTCTTCTCGAAGGCGGCGCCGGCCCGGGGCGTGGCAGGGCGCGCCGCCGGCCGCGCCGCGCTGCGGCTGGACCA
>JAYRQX010000198.1:0-8626 GCA_041910415.1 Acetobacteraceae bacterium
CTCTACATCATGGGCGAAAACCCCGCGATGTCGGACCCCGATATCGCGCATGCGCGCGCGGCGCTCGCGCGGCTCGACCACCTGGTGGTGCAGGACATCTTCCTGACCGAGACGGCGGCGCTGGCGGACGTGGTGCTGCCGGCCTCGGCCTGGGTGGAGAAGGACGGCACCGTCACCAACACCAACCGCCTGGTCCAGCGCGGACGCGCGGCGCTGGCGCCGCCGGGGGAGGCGCGGCAGGACCTCGCCATCATCATCGACCTGGCGCGCCGCCTGGGGCTGGCGTGGGACTATGCCGGGCCCGGCGAGGTCTTCGCGGAGATGGCCGAGGCGATGCCCTCGCTCGACAACATCACCTGGGAACGGCTCGCGCGCGAAGGCGCCGTCACCTATCCCTGCCATGCGCCCGACGCGCCGGGGGAGGAGATCGTCTTCCACGACCATTTCCCGACCGCCACGGGCCGCGCGCGGCTGGTGCCCGCGGGGCTGAGCGATCCGGCGGAGCTGCCCGACGACGACTACCCCTTCGTGCTCACCACCGGGCGCGAGCTCGAGCACTGGCACACCGGCGCCATGACGCGGCGCGCGCAGGTGCTGGATGCGCTGGAGCCCGGGCCGGTCGTCGCGCTGTCCCCCCGCAGCCTCGAGCGGATCGGGGTTTCGGCAGGGGAGAGCGTGCGCGTCGCGACGCGCCGCGGCGCCATCGTCGCGACGGCGCGCGCCGATGGCGGGCTGCCCGACGACATGGTCTTCGCGCCCTTCGCCTTTCGCGAGGCGCCGGCGAATCTGTTGACGGACCCGACGCTGGATCCGCTGGCGAAGATTCCCGGCTTCAAATACTGCGCGGCGCGGGTGGAACGGGCGTAGCGCCCCCGCCCCGGTCCTCCCCCGCGAAGCGGGGGAGGGAGCAGGCCGTCTATGCTGCCTTGGCGGGCAGCGTCTTCATCGCCGCGCGGAAGATGTCGAGCGTCCTGTCCACATCGGCCGCGTCATGGGCGAGCGAGAGATAGAATTTGCTGTCGCCCTTCAGCACGCCGTTGCTGCGGAAGGCCGTGTTCACGTGCTTCTGCATGCCCAGGTCCTGGCGGCTCATGCTGCGGTAGTCGCGGATGTCGCCGCGCGCATAGACGATGTCGAACAGCACGGGCTCGCCCACGCATTGCGCGGGAATGCCGGCCTCGGCGATCAGCGCGGCGAGCCCTTCCATCAACGCGAGGCCCGTGGCGAAGACCCGTTCATAGGCGCCGGGCTCGCGCAGCACCTCCAGCGTCGCGAGGCCCGCGACCGCTGCGACGGGATTGCCCGAGAGCGTGCCGATCTGCGTCATGAACCCGTCCTCGCCGACCAGCGCCTTGTCGAACTGCGCCATGATCTCCGCGCGGCCGCCGAGGGCCGCCAGCGGGAAGCCGCCGCCGATGATCTTTCCCATCGTGCAGATGTCGGGCGTCACGCCGTAATAGGCCTGGGCGCCGCCATAGGCGAAGCGGAAGCCGGTCACGACCTCGTCGAAGATCAGCGGGATGCCGAGGCGCGCGGTGACCTCGCGGATCGCCTGCAGGAAGCCCGGCTTCGGCGGGATCAAGCGTTGAAAAGGCTCAAGGATCACGCCGCCGATCTCGTCGTGGCGGGCTTCGATCAGGCGCACCGCGGCCTCGATGTCGTTGTAGGGCGCGACCAGCACCTCGCCGCGCAGCGCATCGGGGATGCCGGGGCTGTCGGGCACGGCTTCCGGGAAATTCGCCAGTCGCTTCGGCGCCAGGCTCATCAGCCCCCAGTCGGACATGCCGTGATAGCCGCCCTCGAACTTCACGATCTTCGAGCGCTTCCGGTAGGCACGCGCGAGGCGCATCGCGTAGAGATCGGCTTCGGAACCGGAGGAGACGAAGCGGACCTGCTCGACGCAGGGCATCGCGTCCACGATGGCGGCGGCGAGGCGGATGCCGTGCTCGTTGTTCGCGAAGAACGTCGTGCCCTTCGGCACCTGCGCCAGCACGGCCTCCGTCACCTTCGGATGGTTGTGGCCGATGTACATGGGGCCGCTGCCGAGCAGGTAGTCGATGTATTCGCGGCCCGCGACGTCCCAGACATGGCCGCCGCGGCCTTCGCGGATGATCACCTCGGCGGGGAAATTGCCGAAGGTGCCGGCGGGCAGCACGCGCCTGGCCAGCGCGATCAGCTCCTGTTCTTCCGCAGTCTGGGCTGGGGTGGTCATGGGCCGGTCTCCATCGAGGCGGCGGGAAGCCTAGCGAGGGATGGGCGATCCGGCCATGCCTTCCGGCCACGCCGTCATCATGCCAGCATCCCGCGTCCAGGGACGGAACGGCCATGGCCAGCACCTACAGGGTCGAGGCGTACAACCTCTCCCACGCCTCCGAAAACCGCATTCATGACGACGCGACGGCGCAGCGCTTCGGCTTCACGGGCGGCCTCGTGCCGGGGGTGGAAGTGTTTGCGTATTGCTGCCACCCCGCCGTGGAGCGCTGGGGCACCGCGTTCCTGCAACGTGGCGCGATCGCCTGCGGCTTCCAGAAGCCGGTCTATGACGGCCGCATCGCGACGGTGACGGCGATCGAGCAGGGCGAGACCCTGGCGCTGACGGTGGAGAGCGAGGGCGCCGCCTGTGCCTCCGGCCAGGCCAGCCTGCCGGCAGAGGCCATGCCCGCACCCGACCTGGCCGGCTGGCCCATCGCCACGCCCCCCGCGGACCGCCCCAGGGCGAGCGACGAGACGCTGGCGCCGGGGCGCATCCTCGGCACGCGCCCGCTCACGCTGACCGGCGATGTCCTTGCCACGTATCTTCGCGACGTGCGGGAGACCGATCCGCGCTACGACGCCGAGGACATCGCCCATCCCGGCCTGCTGCTGCGCATGTGCAACCGCCTGCTGACGGAGAACGTGGCGCTCGGCCCCTGGATCCATGTGGCGAGCGACCTGCGCTTCCTGGGCCTCGCGCGCCGTGGCGAGGCGCTGACCGCGCGCGCCCGCATCGGCGCAAATGTCGAACGCAAGGGCCACCGGATCGTCTCGCTGGACGCGCTCGTGCTGGCCGAAGGACGACCGGTTGCGCGCGTGACCCACGACGCCATCTGGCGCCCGCGGCAGGTGGCGGAGGCCGGCGGCTGAACCACCGCCGCCCGCCGTCACCAGTTGCGGAAGACGTTCGCCACGACGGCGGACTGGAAGACCAGCGCGATCAGGTCGCGCGCGACGGTGAAGTATTTCGGGTCGAAGGCCGGCAGCGCGATCAGCTCGTCGCCCGCCTGCGGCGGCTGGCGCGGGTTGGTGATGAGCTGGCCGCTCGGGCGCCGGATCATCAGGTTCGAGGCGCTGCTGCGCGGCGTATAGCCACCGGCGGCGCGGATGAAGTCCGCGACGCTCATGCCCTGGCGCCAGAGCACGCCCTGCGGGTTGTTGACCTCGCCCTGCACCATCACGGTCTGCGACCGTTCAGGGATGACGATGATGTCCCCGTCCTGCAGGCGCGTCGGCGCGCAGACGCCGCTGCCATCGGCCACCACCAGGCGGCCGTCGGGCCGGATGCGGCGCCCGCGCTCGATGTAGGAGGAGATCATGCGCGCCTCATCGGCCCGCACCTGCGCGACGCCCGGTGTCGCGGAGGGTGCCAGGTAGAGCGCGCGCTCCAGCCGGTCCAGCGCCTCGTTGATCGCGCGCTGCTGCTGCTGGGCGAGGCTTGGGCGGAGGATGTAGATGCCCTCGGTGTTCGCGAGGTTCCGGTCCACGGCGATGTGGTCGAGGATGCCGCAGAGCGTGATGTCGCGGTCGGCGACCAGCACGGAAGGATAGAGGCGGCTGCCTTCGACCGAGACGCGGATGGTGCGCGCCGCGACGTCGGCGATGAAGGTCACCGTGTCCTGGTCGCGCAGTTCGACGTTGCGCAGTTCCTGGACCGTGACGTAGCGCGAGAAGGGCTGGGCATTGCGGACGCCGCGCACCACCGCATTCGTCGCGGCCGGCAGCGGCGCCGCATAGCTCATGAGGTCGGTTCCGCGCATCGGCCCGGCGCTCGCGGGCTCGAACAGGAAGTTGTTGCGCACGGCCCCGTCGGCGCCGATCAGGGAGCGCTGGCGCGCGACGACGACAGTGTCGCCCTCCTGCAGCCGGATCACGGGAAGTTCGCCGCGCAGCAGGAAGCGGTAGAGATCGATACGCGCGATCGCGCGACCGTCGCGCATGACCGAGATGTCGCGGTAGGAGCCGCGGCCGGGATCGACGCCACCGGCGCGGATCAGGAAGTCCAGCACCGAATCCGAGGCGACGCCCGCGAAGCGGCCCGGCGTGCGCACGAAGCCCGTGACGAAGACGCCGATGCGCTGGGTGGTGAGCACCGTCGCATAGACCTGCACCTGCGAGGTGTAGACGCGGCGGATCTCGCCATCGATGACGCGCTGCAGGTCGCCGACGCGCGTGCCGGCGACGCGGAGCGGACCGACATTCGGCAGGAAGAGGTTGCCCGTGGGGTCGATGACACCGACGACCTCGGCATCCACCGCGCCCCAGGCGCGAACGCTGATCCGGTCGCCCGGCGCCAGCACGTAGTTGGGGTTCGGCGCATCGGACGACATGGCCGGCTGGCCCGTGAAGAGCGAGGCGCCGAACACGGCGGTCGCCGGTCCCGCGGCGCGGCCCTGCTCGCCGAGCGGCACGACGATGGTGGGGCCGCCTTCCGCCTGGGTCGGAAGGCCGGGCCGTTGCAGGCCGCGCTGGGCGCCCGGAATATCGATCAGGCTCCGCTGCTCCAGCGCCTGGGTGGGCGGCGCCGTCGGCGTGCGGACCGAATCCGGCCCCTGCTGGATTGCGGGATTCTGGATCAGGGGCTGCTGGAACGAGGGCGGCTGCTGGACCGCCGAAGGCATTCCGGACCCCTGTCCCTGGCTGGTTGTCGGGTTAGGCTGCTGCTGTTGCTGCTGCGCCAGCGCGGACAGGGAGACCGCGCCTGCGAGCAGCGCGGCGAGGAGCAGGATCGGTCGCGTCATCGGAACCTCAGGCCGCGTGCTCGCGGAGGCCGGCGACGAGCAGCCAGCCGATGAAATACATGATGGTCAGGATCGCGAAGGCACTGAGGATGGTCACGATCTTCCTGGGGTAGAGCGGGTAGACCGGCAGGTTGGGTTCCACCACCCGCTCAAGGAAGAGCTGTTGCCGCTGCGCCTCGATGCGCGCCATCTCGAGCGACTGCGTCGCGGAGCCGAGCTGGCGATCGGCGAATTCGCGCTCGAGGGACAGGCGTTCGAACTCGGCGAGCTGCTGGGGCAGGCCGCCCACGCCGGCGCGGGTCTGGCGCTGCCGCTCGATCTCGATCTGGCGTTCGAGAGCCTCGACACGGTTCCGGCTGGATACCAGAGCCGGGTTGTCGGGACGCATGAAGGCCATGCGCTCGCGCAGGTCGGTCCGCGCCTGGGCAAGCGCGGCTTCCATCCGCGTCAGGGTGTCCACGGCGCCGCGCATCTCGCCGGTGGCATCGAGATTCTGCGCGCGCTCCCGGAAAGCGACGAGCGCCTCGCGCGAGGCCACGACACGCCGCTCGGCGATCTCGACCTCCCGGCGCGCGATCCGCAGCGTATCCTCGCGCGACCGCTCGCTCAGCCGGTTGACCATGGATTCGCCGAGCGCCAGCAATTCGCGCGCGACCAGGCGGGCGTCTTCCGGCGAGAAGGCGCGCACCCGGATCCCCATGATGCCGGCCGAGTTGTCCTGGCTGATGGTGACCATGCCCGACATGTAGCGGGCGAGGCGCTCGGGGTCGGTATGCCAGAGCCGGGCCCACATGTCGGCATCCTCGCGCCGATAGAGCGCGGTGAGATCCACGCGGTCGTTCAGCTTGGACACGCCGTCCACGGAGACGAGGTATTCGCGCACCGCCTGGGCATCGCTGCTGGACGGCGCGCTGCCGATACCCGCCTGCGCCAGCGTCGAGGCCAGGGAGGGCATGCCGGCATCGCTGCGGCCGCGCACGACGAAGCGCGCATCGGAGACGTACTGGTTCGCGGCGTAGGCGTAGAAATACCCGGCGATCAGCAGCGTCGGCAGGATGACGAACCACACGAAGGGATGCCGGAGAAAGCGTCGCGTCCCCCGCCGCGGCGGCAGCGGCGCGGCCTCGGTCCAGGTGCCGTCGACCGGCGGGACGGCGCCGTCAAAGCGCGTTGTATGTGGCGAGAGCTTCATCGATGTCATCGTAGAAGGTGAGGATCCCTTGATCCAGGACGGCGGCACGCTGGCACAGCGCGCGGACCTGGTGTGCGGAATGGGTGACGAGGATGAGCCCCGCGGTCCTGAGCCTGTCCGCCATGATCCGCCCGAAGCGGTTGTCGCTGACATCCAGGCCCTCGTCCACGAGATAGCAATCGAACTCGATCGCGAGGGACAGCGCCATGCCGATGCGGCCGCGCATGCCGGCCGAGTAGGTGTTCACGGGCATCCGGATATAGTCGCCGAGCTCCGCGAGGGATTCCACGAAATCCACCATCTCGTTGATCGGCTTGCCATAGAGCCGCGCGAGGAAGCGGATGTTGTCGAGCCCGGTCAGCGTGCCGACGACGCCGGTGGCCTGGCCGAGCGGCCAGGAGATGGACATCCCGCGCCGGATCGTGCCGTGCGTCGGTCGCTCGGCACCGCCGATGACCCGGACCAGCGTGGATTTTCCGGCGCCGTTCCGCCCGAGGATCGCGATCCTCTCGCCGTGGCGGACATAGGCGTTGATGCCGCGCAGCACGTGGCGCCGGGTGCGCTGCAGCGGCAGCTTGCCGGGAATCCGGTAGCTCTTGTGGACATCGATCAGTTCGATGCTCATGCGGGCTACTCCGCATTGATGTAGCGGCGCACGGCACGCAGCGCGGCCATGCCCAGCAGGTTCAGCCCCACGATCCAGGCCACGACGTACCAGATGTCGTAGATGTAGGCGTAGAGTTCGCCGAACTGGCCCTCGCGCATGATCTCGAAGACATGCACCGTGGGGTTCCAGATGACGATGGCCTGCGCCCAGCGCGGCAGGGTGTCCATCATCCAGAACGCGCCCGAAATCGGAAGCAGCAGGTATGAGAAGACGTGCATCACCCGCTCGAGGCTCGGGAACAGCGCGGAGAAGGAGCCGACCAGGAAGGCGAGGCCCTGCGCGAGCAGCAGCATGAGCAGCAGCGCGCAGACCATCTGCATGGGGGAGACGGGCATGTCCGCACCCCAGGCCAGCAGGCCGATCTGGAAGACGAGCATGACCAGGCCGACCGTGAGGAATTCGATGATATGGCGCGCGAAGAACACGTCGAGCAGCGTCACCCGGCGGTGCATGAGCAGCGGCAGGTTCTGGACGACCGCGCTGGCGCCCCGGTTCAGCACCGACCGCATCATGAAGTAGAGGAGGTAGCCGATGGCGTAGAACTCGAAGATGCGGCGCATGCCCCGGTGATGGCCGACCAGCGCGTGGAAGGTACCGATCACGCCCGAGAGCACCAGCGGCTCCAGGAACACCCAGAGCAGCGACAGGTCGCGCTTGCCGTAGCGGCTCTGCAACTCGCGCAGCACCAGCGCCCCCACGACGCGCATCTGGATGCGCGCGCATTCGAGGAGACTCGGCGCCGCAACGCTGTCGCTCATGGGGTGCCCGTATTGCCCGCGATCAACGGCCGCGCCGAAACCCAGGCCTGGCCGGTCTGGCAGATGAGCTGCACGGACTGGCTGGAGCCGACCGCCACTTCCCGGCACTCGCGTCCGCTCGCCGCGTAATAGGCCCGCAGCAGGCGCACCTGCACGCTCTGCCCCGTATCGGGCAGCACGACCGTTCCCGAGGAGCCCGGGGACGAACTCGCGGCGAAGATCGCGATCGGGTCGGTGGTCGAGGTCGGCGGGCTGTAGGCCTGGGTGGCGCCGCCGCCCTGCCCGCAGCCCGACAGAAGCAGCGCGGCGCAGGCACCAAGCACGCCTGCCGCTCCACGGTCCCAACGAAGACGTGGCATCATCACGCGGCGTCCCGCCCCTCATTTCCCCTGCGATCACCTACAACCTATCAGGCAGAGATGAAACAAGGAAAAACAAGCGATAAATGCAGCATGCTGCAGATGACAGCTTAACGCCCGACCGCCAATATGCGCGTAATCGCAACCAAGGCGTGTGCCCGGACCCCATGACCCGCGATCACGCCACGCGCAATCAGCCGGATCCGCCCTCAACGCCCGCGTGTCCCCCGGCCGAACCGCGACGACTGGGCGCCACGCCGTCCCTGCTGGCGGCGATCCCGCATCTGCCGGCCTTCTGGCCGAGCGCCGCGACCGTGACCCTGTCCGGGTCACCGCTGGGGCTGGACATGGAATGGGTGGCTGCCGGCGCGGCACCCGCCACGGACCTGCCGGCCCTGCGCTTCGATGAGGGCCCTTTCCCGGCACCCGCCTTCGCCGGCCGTCGCGCGCCGGTAATCCTCTTCGCGGCACCGCTCGCATCGGGCGACCCGCTCGATGCGTTGCTCGGCGCCGCGGCGCAGCAGGCGCCCGCACCTGATACCGCCCGCGCCCGTGCCGCCTCCCTGCGCGAACGGATCGTCCATGACCGCCTCGGCGGTATCCCGGGCCTGCCGGACCCCGGCCCCCGCGCCTTGCAGACGGGTCCGGCGGAAGCC
>JAYRQX010000199.1:0-1623 GCA_041910415.1 Acetobacteraceae bacterium
AGGGGCCGGAGGTTCGAATCCTCTCACTCCGACCAACATAACCCCCTGAGAAATCAGGGGGTTTTTGTTTGCGTGGGCATCAGCCGCGCCGCTGAAGGGCTTCATGGCGTGGACCGGCGGCGCCATCCATGCTGCCCGGCCCCGATCCCGCCCATGCCATCCGGTGACGCAATGACAATCCGACTCCCCATCCTGGCTGCCCTCCTGGCCCCGGTCCTCCTTGCCGGCGCGGCCCGGGCGCAGGGAACGGCGCCGTTCGTCGGCACGCCCCTCCGTTCGGATGTCCCGGTGCTGCGCATCGTGGGCGCGAAGCAGTTGCCGAACGCCCATGCGGGGCCGCGCCCCGATTTCTGCCGCCACCTCTTCGCCGAGGCCCGCACGCCGGCCGGCCGCCGGGTGGCCGCCGCGGGCTGGGCGGTGACGCGGGAGGCTGCGCTCGGCTCCTATCAGGTGGTCTCCTTCGTGCGCCGGGCGGAGCCGGGCACCAGCGGGACCTGCCGGCTCATCGACGGCAATGTCGGCGTCTTCCGCGGTGCGGAGCTGGTCGCCATCGCCTATGCACCGGCGGCTGGCGCGGCGATCGGTCGCATCACCCCCTTCGGCGGCGACGCCCTGCGCATCTGGGACGGCGACTTCCTGAACCAGCCCGTCGCGGACCTGCGGCTCGGCGCCGATGGCGCCCTGACGATCCAGCCCCTGGCGGCCGAGGAGCGGGCGTGCGGCGGGCGCGCCGTGGTGCCGAACATCCATGGGCGGCCGATCGACCAGGCGCGTGCGCTGCTGCTGCGTCAGGGCTGGACGCCGGCGCCGCCAGCCCCGCGCGAGGGCAACGACAGCCGCGTGGCAGCCCTCATTCGCCGCGGCGTGCCGGAAGTGGAGGACTGCTCCGGCACCGGCTTCGGCTTCTGCGGCTACAATTATCGCATCCAGGGCGCGACGCTGAGCGTGACCACCGTGGGCGACAACGACTTCCCGACGGTCGCAGGCTACAGCATCACCTGCGCACCGGGCTGAGGGTCAGCCCCGGCCCGCGCCCCAGATGAGCAGCCAGCGCGCGGGCCACACCCAGGCGATGCCCGCGGCGACGAAGAACACGGATTGCAGTACCCAGTGCCAGGCGAGCACATGGTCGGCGAGCCACAGCGCCCCGCCCAGGTAGAGCACGAAGCCGAGCAGGCCGAGGATTGTCGCCACCATCGCGCGCATGGCGGTGGACATGCCATCGGCCCAGGGTTCCGCCAAGGTGCCGCGGGCATTGCCCGGCGGGATCCGCGCCCAACCCGTTGCCTGGGCGCGCACCATCGCCCGACCGGATGATTCCATCCGGTCGGGATCTGCTCTAGTGTCCGGCCGCCGTCCTGAATCGCTGCCGCACCGACCCGGTCCGCGGCCATCGCGCCGAACCGGAGCATGCCCATGACCTTCCGCACCGCGAACCCGGAGATGGATCTGCGCGCGCATATCCGCGGTGTTCCGGATTTCCCGAAGCCCGGCATTCTCTTCTACGACATCTCCACCCTGCTCCGGCACGGCCCCGCCTGGCAGGAGGCGATGCGGCGCTTGGCCGCGATCATCGCCCCCTACAAGCCCGAACTGCTGGCCGGGATCGAGAGCCGCGGCTTC
>JAYRQX010000200.1:0-6732 GCA_041910415.1 Acetobacteraceae bacterium
GAGGTCGTCGCCACGTCGCAATAGGGCACGGGATTGTCGTGCAGCGCGGCGACGATCAGCCCCGCCACATGCGCGATGTCGGCGAAGAGCAGCGCGCCCGCATCCCGTGCGATCGCCGCCAGGCGACGGAAATCCAGCGCGAGGGGATAGGCGCTCGACCCTGCGACGATCATGCGGGGACGGAACGCCGATGCGATGCTGGCAGCGGCCTGGTAGTCCACCGACCCCTCCGCATCGATGCCAAAGAACCGCACCTCGAACTCCTGCCCCGACAGATGCTTCGCGGCGCCGTGGCTGCCATGTCCGCCGGCTGCGGGATCGAAGGCCAGGATCCGGTCGCCGCGCCGCAGCAGCCCGCGCAGCACGGCCACATTGGCGATGGTGGAGGAAAGCGCCTGAATGTTCGCGTGCTCCGCGCCGAACAGGGCCTTGGCGCGGTCGCAGGCCAGGGTCTCGATGGCGTCCATCACCGCGCCGCCGCCGAAGCCGCGGCGCGGCGGGTAGCCCGTGGCGTTCTTGTCCACCATGACCGAGGCCTCGGCCTCGAGCGTTGCAAGGGGCGCATAGGTCTCGGAGGCGACCAGGTTCACGGTTGCCGCGTTCTGCGCCCGCTGGGCGGCAATCAGCGCCTCGGCCTCGGGATCCAGCGCCGCGAGCCGCTCCGCGAACATCGCGCGCCACGTTGATGCGGTCATGGCGTCTCCAATCCGTTGACACGGCCCCGGGCAGCATTTGTAGTATTGGTCAGACAATTGAACCAAGCAATGGCGGCGCCATGCCGCGGTGGATGGAGACGATCTGGCGAGATGACCGGTGCGCTCCGGATCGGACTGGATGTCGGTGGCACGTTCACCGATGTCTTCCTGCTGGATGCCCGCACGGGCGCGACGGTGCGCCACAAGCTCTCCTCCACGCCCGAGGATCCCTATCGCGCGCCGGTTCAGGGTATCCGCGAGATCCTGGCGATGGCCGGGCGGGACGCGTCGGAGGTCGGCTTCGTCGGCCTGGGCACCACGGTCGCGACGAATGCGCTGCTCGAACGCAAGCTCGCGCGCACGGGGCTGATCACCACGGCCGGCTTCCGCGACCTGCTGGAAATCGCGCGCCAGCGCCGTCCGCATGTCTACGACCTGTTCGCGCGCCGCCCCGAGCCCCTGGTGCCGCGCGAGCTGCGCTTCGAGGTGCCGGAACGCATGTCGGCCGAAGGTGCGGTGCTGCGGCCGCTGGACGAGGATGCGCTGCGCCTGGCGATCGCCGCGCTGCGCGCTGCCGGCTGCGAGAGCATCGCGCTCTGCTTCCTCAACGGCTATGCGAATCCGGCGCATGAACGCCGTGCCGCGGCGATCCTGCGCGAGCTCTGGCCTGGCATCGCTCTGACCGTTGCGACCGACCTGCTGCCGGAGTTCCGCGAATACGAAAGACTGAGCTCCACCGTCATCAACGCTGCGCTCATGCCCGTCATGGCGCGCTACGTGGAACGCTTCCGCGCCGAGGTCGCCAGGCTCGGCGTCACCGTCGCACCCTGGGTGATGACATCGGGCGGCGGTGTCTTCGGCACGGAATTGGCCGCCGAACGTCCTCTGGACACGCTGCTCTCCGGCCCGTCGGGCGGCGTCAGCGGCACCGTGCATCTGGGCCGTGCGGCATCGGTGCCTGATCTCGTCACCTTCGACATGGGCGGCACATCGACCGATGTCTGCCTGATCCGCGGCTTCCGGCCCGAGGTCACGCAGTCCCGCCAGCTCGACGGCCTGCCGATCCGCTCCGCCGCTGTGGATGTGCACACGGTGGGCGCCGGCGGCAGCAGCCTCGCCTGGGTGGATGCGGGGGGCATGCTGCGCGTGGGTCCACGCAGCGCCGGCGCCAATCCGGGGCCGGCCTGCTACGGCCGCGGCGGAGACCAGCCCACGGTCACGGATGCGAATGTCGTGCTCGGGCGCCTGAACCAGACGCATCTTCTGGGCGGTGCGCTGCCGATCGAGGCTGCGCGGTCGGCCGCGGCGATCCGGCGCGTGGTCGCCAAGCCGAAGGGGCTCTCGGTCGAGGAGGCGGCCGCGGCCATCATCGCCGTCTCCAACACCAGCATCGCGCAGGCAATCCGCTACGTCTCCGTCGAGCGCGGCCTGGATCCCGGCGACTTCGTGCTGGTCGCCTTCGGCGGCGCCGGGCCGCTGCACGCGGCCGAGGTCGCGCGCGAACTCGGCATGCGCGTGCTGGTGCCGGAGAGTCCGGGGGTGCTCTGTGCCATGGGCGTGCTGACCAAGGATGTGCAGGTGGATCTCAGCCAGACCCACCTGCTGCGCGACGCGCCCGATGCGGGGGAGAGCGGGATTGGCGTCTTCCGGACCCTGGCCGCGCGGGCACGCGACACGCTGGCCCGCAGCGGCCAATCCACCGAGCACATCCTCTTCGAACACGTCGTGGACGCACGCTACCAGGGCCAGAATTTCGAGCTGCAGATTCCGCTGCCGGCCCTGCCGGTGGCCGACGCCCTCGTCGCCACTGTGCGGCGTGGCTTCGATGCCGAGCACCGGCGGCTCTACGGCTATGACCAGCCCGACAAGCCGATCGAGCTGGTGACCTTTCGTCTCCGCGCCAGGGTGCCCATCGAGCCCCTGTCCGCAAGGAGCCGGGACGGCGCGCGGCGCGCCGCAGTGCCCACGCCGGGAAGCACACGCCGCACCTTTTTCGCCGAGACGGGCTTTTGTTCGTGCCCCGTCTTCGCGCGCGACGATCTATGGCCGGGGGACCGGTTGGACGGGCCGCTCATCGTCGAGCAGATGGATACGACCACGATTGTGCCACCGGGCTTCGCCATGACCGTGGATGCCCAGGGCAACCTGCTGCTGGATGCGCGGCCATGAAGGGCGCAGGCACGGAAATCATCGCCAGCGGGCTGGAAGCGGCAGCCTGGGAGATGTGCGCGAGCCTGATCCGCACGGCCTATTCGCCGAACGTGAAGGAACGGGCGGACTGCTCGACCGCGCTCTGCGACCTCGAAGGCCGCACGCTCGCGCTTGCGACCCATGCGCCGGCGCATCTCGGCTCCACCTTGCGCCTCGTGCCGGCGATCCTGGAACGCTTTCCGCTGGAGACCATGCAGCCCGGCGATGCCTTCCTGGCGAACGACCCCTACATCGTCGGTGTCACGCATCTGAACGACTGCACGCTGGCGACACCGATCTTCGTGAACGGCAGGCCGGTCGCCTTCGCGGCCTCCGTCACCCATCATTCGGATGTCGGTGGCCGCGTGCCGGGCAGCGAGGCCGGCGATTCCACCTCGATCTTCCAGGAAGGCATCCGCTTCCCGCCCGTGAAGCTGTTTGATCATGGCGAGCCCAGGCGCGATGTGTGGGAGCTGTTCCTGCTGAACTCGCGCACGCCGCATTTCTCCGATGGCGACCTGAAGGCGCAGATGGCCGCGAACACGCGCGGCGCGCAGCGCCTGGTCGCGCTCTACGACCGCTACGGCGCCGTGGAAACGGAGACCGCGATCACCGAAATGCTGGACGCCACGGAACGCCGCGCCCGCGCGCGCATCCGGGACGTGCTGAAGCCCGGCACCTACGCCGCCGAGGATTGGCTGGACGAGGACGGCGTCAGCGACACGCCCGTGCGGCTCGGCGTGGCGATCACCGTTGGCGACGGCGGCCTATCCTTCGATTTCTCGCGCTGCGGAGCGCAGATCGGGTCGGGCAAGAACGTGCCCTACACGCATCTGATGGCAACGGTCTATTTCTGCACCAAGGCGATGATCGATCCGGCGATGCCGGTGAATGCGGGCCTCTACCGCGCCATCGAGGTGATCGCGCCAGAGGGCAGCGTGGTGAATCCGCGCCCGCCCGGTGGCGTGGGATCGCGCAACCTGACCTCGATGATCCTCGCCGACGCCATCATGAACGCCTTCGGCCAGGCGGCACCGGACCGCGCCATGGCGGCGGGCGGCCCCTATCAGGGCATCATCGTCAGCGGCCCCGATCCCGTGCGCAATCGCTTCTACGTGGACTACGAGAACTACGCGGGTGGGCAGGGGGGCACGGCGAAGGGCGATGGGCTCGACGTCATGCAACTGCACATGACCAACACCTCGAACCTGCCTGTCGAAGTGACGGAGCTCGAATTCCCGCTGCGCGTCGAACGCTACGAACTGATCCCCGACAGCGGCGGCGCAGGCATGCATCGCGGCGGCATGGGCGTGCGGCGCGACCTGCGCATCACGGCCCCGGATGGCGTGCTGGCGCTGCGCAGCGCTCGCCAGGTCTATGCGGCGAACGGGCTGTACGGCGGCGCGATGGGGACGCTCGGCGCCTTCCTGCTCGATTCGGATGCGCCCGAGCCGGGGCCGCGCCTGCCCTCCACGCTGTCCGAATACAAGCTCGCCGACGGGCAGTTGCTGCGCATCGTGACCCCGGGCGGCGGCGGCTACGGCGACCCGCGGCGGCGCGATCCGGCCTCCGTCGCGCGCGACGTGGTGCAGGGCAAGGTGTCGGTCCAGGCGGCGCATGATCTCTATGGCGTTGCCTGCGACGAGGCCGGCGTGATCGACGAGGTCGCGACCGCGCGACTCAGGGCCGGCTGATGGCGCTGCTCCTGCAGTATCGCGCCGATCGGGTGGAACCCTGGCGCGCGGCACTGCAGGGGGCGCTGCCGGGCGAGGAGATCCGCATCTGGCCCGATGCCGGAAATCCCGCCGAGATCGAGGCCGTCGTCACCTTCGCGCCCGAGCCGGGCTCGCTCCTGGGCTTTCCGAATCTGCGCTTCATTGCCTCGACCGGTGCCGGGGTGGACGCCATGCTCGATCCTGCGCGACGGCTGCCGCCGGGGGTGCCGGTGCTGCGGCTGGTCGATCCGAACCTGACGCGCGACATGGCGCTCTACGTGCTGACCAACGTGCTGCGATATTTCCGGCAGATGGACCTCTACGCCGCGCAGGAGCATGGGGGCGAATGGCGCCAGCACCCGCGTCCGCGGCAGGAAGCATTTCCCGTGGGGCTGCTTGGCTTCGGCGCGCTCGGGCAAGAGGCGGCGCGGCTGCTCGTGCAACTCGGTTTTCCCGTGCACGCCTGGTCGCGCTCGCTGCGCTGCATGCCTGATGTCGTGACCCATGCCGGGGAAGTCGGGCTCCAGGCCATGCTGCCGGAGGTCGCGGTGCTCGTCGCGCTGCTGCCGCTGACGCCGGCGACACGGGGGATGCTGCATGCCGATCTGTTCGCCCGGCTTCGACCCGGTGCCTACTTCATCAATGCGGCGCGCGGCGCGCTGGTGGTGGAAGCCGATCTGCTTGCCGCGCTCGACAACGGCCGCATCGCCCATGCGACGCTGGATGTCTTCGCGGTGGAGCCGCTGCCGGCAGACCATCCCTTCTGGCGCCATCCGCGCGTGACCGTGACGCCGCATGTTGCCGCCCTGACCGATCCGTCGAGCGCAGCGCGCCAGGTCGCCGCGCAGTTGCACCGGGCACGGACCGGCGCCGAATTGCCTTATCGGGCCGATCCCATGCGAGGATACTAGCCCTGTCACGAACGTGGCCTTCCCGGGAGACCGCCATGTCCTTCCTTCGCTGCCTCGTCCTGCTGCTCGGCCTGCCGGGCCTCAGCGTCGCCCAGTCCTTTCCCGAACGCCCGGTCCGGATCATCGTGCCCTTCGCGGCGGGCGGCGCGACGGATGTGACGGCGCGGGTGCTGGCCGAGGCGATGGCGGCGCAATTGCCGCAGCCCGTCGTCGTCGAGAACCGCGCCGGCGGCGGCGGCATTGTGGGCAGCGAGGTCGTTGCGCGCGCCACGCCCGATGGCCACACGCTGCTGGTCAACAACAACAGCCTGGCGACGCTGCGCTTCTTCACGCCCAACGCGCCGATCGACCCGGCGCGCATGCTGACGGCCGTCAGCCTCATCGTGGACGCGCCCATGGCGATGCTGGTCGCGAACAACGTGCCCGTGCAGACGGGGCAGGAATTCGTGGCGCTCATCCGCGCCAATCCCGGTCGCTACGACTATGGCACCACGGGCGGCGGCGGCACGCTGCAGATGGCCGCGATCCTGTTCCTGCGCGCGACGGGCGCGCAGATGAACGAAATCCCCTATCGCGGCGGTGCGCCTGCGACG
This sequence comes from Acetobacteraceae bacterium, assembly GCA_041910415.1. Lineage (GTDB taxonomy): Bacteria > Pseudomonadota > Alphaproteobacteria > Acetobacterales > Acetobacteraceae > JAYRQX01. The sequence goes on from JAYRQX010000200.1 coordinate 6,105, forward strand.
CTCGATCTCGTCGCCGGCCGCATCGCGCTGCAATTCGACACAGGGGTCACGGGCTTCCAGACGCATCGCGCAGGGCAGGCGCGGGCGCTCGCCGTCACCACCCCGCAGCGCAGCCGCTTCGCGCCTGACGTGCCGACCTGGCGCGAGATCGGCGTGGATGCGGAGTTCACGGTCTGGCAGGGCGTCTTCACCGCCAGCGGCACGCCGCCCGCGGTGCGCGAGGCGCTGCACGCCGCGATCCGCCGCGCTCTGCAGGCGGAGGCGACGCAACGGCGATTTGCGGAGCTTGGCGCCGACAGCGTCTTCAACGGCTCCATGGCGGATGCCGAGCGCGTGGTGACAGCCGAGTTCAGGCGCTGGGAGCAATTGCTCGGCAACCGCTGAGCGGAGGAGGGCCGATCATGCGATCCCCGATGGCGCGCCGGTCCCTACTGGCGACACCGCTCCTTGCCACGCCCGCCTTGGCGCAGGAGACATGGCCCACGCGCCCCATTCGCATCATCGTGCCCTATCCGCCGGGTGGTGGATCGGACGTCACGGCGCGCCTGATCTCGCCCGGCATGCAGGCGGCCCTTGGCCAAACCGTGATCATCGACAACCGTCCGGGCGCCACCGGCATCGTAGGCAC